>CAILAO010000943.1 GCA_903832105.1 uncultured Pseudomonadota bacterium
GACGGTGTCCCAAATATTCTTCATCTCCTGTGAAGCCCAAGCGTCACAGTGTTCTCCCATACCTGACGAGGGTGTGATGGGATATAGGGCGATGACTTCGTTTGTTCTATAAGCGACGTAAGCAACTGCTTCATTTCCATCCAGAATGCCGATACTGGTCTTCTTGTCTTCCTTTTCCATATTCAACTCCTACTTGTGGACGTGTCGAAAAAACGCGACCTGCGGCGTCACTCGTCGTCTCCGCTCCTCTTTCGAACACGCCCGATTATTTGTGCCGCGCTCCATGAACACACACCAAAGCACCTTGCGATGATGTGTTTAAACGCAGCTATTTTTGGTTCAGTATCACTCCTTCAGATACATTATAAGCCTTTTAACTCAAGGTGTATTTAGTACGCCGATCTGCAGGTAATTGCAAGTTTAAACACATGTTTTTAATGAGATATTTTCCTTTTTTATCAGTCGAAGTTTTGGTTTGATGTTTTTTCTAGTTTAGATTGGATAAAGCAAAAAAAAGATAGCTTTCTAAATTGGTGCCGAGATAGATTACGGATTAAACACACATCTGGAACCTGTGGTAACTCCTTTTTGGATCGTCCGGATTACGAAACACGATTTCAGAAAGCTCCAGTGAGTAAGAGTGAGTAAATTAAATATGGTATGGAAAGAATTTTTTTTCGACTGTATGCTTTATTCGTACATATGATTGATAAAATGGCACAATTTCGCAAAAACGCTATCGAGTTTCTTGGGCTAAAAAAAAGCATTGTTGCGCTACTTGTGATGATTATTTTTGTTGGTCTTGGGGAGAAAATGGCAGAGCGTTTTCTCCCTATTTATTTGGTTGCGCTTGGCGGCGGCGCCATCATGGTGGGACTTCTCAATGGTTTTCAAAATTTTCTATCTGCAATTTATGCCTTTCCTGGAGGATTTTTGAGTGACCGTCTTGGCTACAAAAAGGCATTACTTGTTTTTAATTTAATAGCGCTTTTTGGCTATCTTATTGTCATCATCTTTCCGTATTGGATTGCTGTGTTCGTTGGGTCGATTTTCTTTTTGGCGTGGTCAGCAATTTCGTTGCCTGCGACCTTGTCCTTGGTTAGCGTAAGCCTTCCTAAGAATAAACATACGATGGGAATATCGCTTAGTTCTATGGTTCGCCGTGTTCCGATGGCGCTGGGTCCAATTCTCGGAGGAACATTAATCTCAATTTATGGCGAAGTCCAAGGCATCCGGCTCGCTTTTGTGGCTGCTTTTATTCTCGGGGTTGTATCGATCATTTTTCAACATTCGCTCATTGAAGACCCAAATCAAGAAAAGTCGATAGCTGCGAAAAAGAATCCCTTTGTCTTAATTCGGTCTATGTCAGTTTCACTAAGATGTCTTCTTGTCTCTGATATTCTGGTTCGTTTTGCCGAACAGATTCCTTATGCATTCGTTGTGATTTGGTGTTTAAAATTAAATGAAATTTCTCCTGTGGAATTTGGAGTTCTTACTACGATCGAAATGGTGACTGCCATGCTGGTTTATATCCCGGTTGCTTATCTTGCTGATAAGAATCGAAAGAAGCCTTTTGTCGTCATCACTTTTTTTAATTTTTCCCTATTTCCTCTTGTGTTGCTCTTTTCGCATAGTTTTGCCGCCTTGGTAATCGCCTTTTTTGTTCGTGGCTTGAAGGAATTTGGTGAACCTACGCGCAAAAGTCTTATCATCGATCTCGCTCCAGAAGAAGTTCAGGGAACTATGTTCGGTCTCTACTATTTGATGCGCGATCTAATCGTGACGATTGCGGCATTTTCTGGTGGCATACTTTGGGAAATTTCACCTGAAGTTAACCTTATGGTCGCTTTTATTTTTGGGATTTTGGGAACGCTCTTTTTTGCTATTTTTGGCAGGGATCTTAAAATCCCTGCAAAATGAAATAGCATCTTGCCATTAAAGACAAGAGCCGCACATGCGACAAGACCGGGTCGACGGTAGTACATCGACATAAACCCGAAGACTAAGATAACACCCCATAGTGTTCCCAACAAACCTTGACTCGCAAGTTCCGGACCTAAACTGGCACCAAAATGTAAATCCCGACCCTCTAACAAATTCTTTTTACCATTTTCCGATACAAATCAGAAATCTCCAGGTTTTTAGCGGTTGGTAAATAGGTTTCTCTGCAAGATACTCTCTTCCTAGGTAAAATATCCAACTCTCTAATTCAACAGTATTAATCCAACCGGTTTAGGAAAATTTCTATGGTCTTTCCTAAACCCATCTCGGATTGCTGCCGATAAGATCGCACACGCGAGGAGAGTCGATCGCACCGAGGCATATCACATTTGCATTGAGTAAAAAAAGGGGGGGGGGACTCGGATGACGCGGGAGAGGACGGCGTGGTGAGTGGATGGCCAGCCATGATTGCCAGTGGGGAATGGCGTGAGTGGATTGCCGTAATTAAGCTGATCCGAGTCGGATCAGCCCACGCC
>CAILAO010000944.1 GCA_903832105.1 uncultured Pseudomonadota bacterium
CCCCGTTGACGGGGGGACTGAGGGGGGTAATGCGTAAGTCCTGACATTATCGGAAATAAGGTTTAGCATTTTTCCGTTCGCCCTGAGCGTGTCGAAGGGCTTTTTTCGGCGTGGTTCGACAGGCTCACCACGAACGGAAGCTTATTTCTGATAATGTCTATTCTGTTCTAAAAAAATGATTGACGGAGACCTGTTCAGGTTGCGCTAAGCCACAGGCCGTTTGATAGAATCAGGACTTACGCATGACCCCCCTCAATCCCCCCGCAAGCGGGGGGAAGAGACATTCGCGCTGCTACGAACCTCCCCCCGTTCACGGGGGGATTGAGGGGGGTTACTGCGTAAGTCCTGAGAATGATGCTGGAATCGTGACGCGAACGGTACTCATGGAAATTCTTCTAATCAAAACTTGACAGAATATGTAATTTGTTTACTATGGCTATGTTAGCTAATTTATCCATGCAAGGAGTGATCTTTATGCAAACCAAAACCATTGCTTCCACCACCGCTCAAAATAATTTCGGTCAAATTCTCGATGATGTCGCTCACAATAATACGCGCTACATTGTCAAACGTCGTAATGTGTCGCAAGCTATTCTATTAAGTTTAGCGGACTTCGAAAATTTGTTGAGCAATCAATCGGAACGAGAAAAAATGCAGCACCTCGTTCGTGAACTCAGCCCTACTTATCAGTTAGGGGAATCGCTTGAGATCGTATAACGCACGGTTGAATATGTCATTCCAACAACATTTCGAACCATATCTCTTACAGTATCAACATCATCGATTCGAAACCGCGGTTGCCATTCACGCCGACTGTTTCGAATGGATGGGACACATTCCCCAAGCAAGTATTCATGCGATTGTCACCGATCCGCCTTATGGCGTCAAGGAATATGATTTTGATCAAATCGAGAAACGGCAAAACGGCAATGGCGGCGTGTGGCGCATTCCACCTGCTTTTGATGGACATGTTCGTTCTCCGCTGCCACGTTTTACCGCCTTAACATCCAAAGAACGCGAACGCTTACAACGATTCTTTTCTGAATGGGGCAGATTAGCTCTGCGCGTATTACGCCCCGGTGGGCATCTCATCATTGCCTCCAATGCGTTTCTTGCCCAATTAGTCTTTAGCGCCCTTGTCGAATCCGGTTTGGAATTTCGCGGACAATTTATCCGGCTGGTCAGAACGCTTCGCGGCGGTGATCGTCCCAAAAACGCAGAAACCGCCTACCCTGATGTGTGTTCCTTACCGCGCGGGTGTTATGAACCCTGGGGCATTTTTCGCAAACCATTTTCCACTACCGTTGAAGAATGTTTGCAAACCTATCAAACCGGCGGCTTGCGCAGATTGCCAGATGGAAAACCTTTATTCGACGTCCTCCCAAGCGAAAAAACTCCTCGTGCGGAAACCAACATCGCGCGCCATCCTACCGTGAAACCGCAATCGCTGATGCGACAACTCGTCTATGCCAGTTTACCGCTTGGTCAAGGGATTATTCTTGATCCCTTTATGGGGTCGGGTTCAACCATTGCGGCCGCTTGCGCCATGGGGCTATCAGCTATTGGCATCGAGCGCTATTTTGACTATTTTTCGCGCAGTAAAGATACCGTTCCCGCTTTAACGCAATTACCCATCCGATTAGAGCATTGGAAAGGGTGCAAAAATGATTGACGGAGACCTGTTCATGTTGCGCTAAACCACAGACCGTTTGATATAATGATGCTGGAAGCGTGACGCGAACGGTACTCATGGAAATTCTCCTAACTCCCGCGTTCTCTCCCTTTGGGAAAGATTCATTACGCCGTGACACGGCGCACCGGCTGTAAACGCCTCGTTCGGCGTCCTTTTCCCGTCATCGTCTATGCTCCCATTGCTTGCTGAACAACAGGTCTGCTGTTTCTTTCCTCTCCCTTCACTGAAACGGTCATTCCTAATTGTCGAACACTCCGTAACGAATCTTCCAAACGTTTTCGAATCGCGTGTTCTATCGGCAGATGTTCCACTTCCTGATACGCTTGTTCTTTCCATGTCCACACGTCAAGGAGTGCTTGTAAAGTCTTTGCTGTCATCTCCTATCACCTCCCAATGGCGTCGTAATCCGTCATGGTTTGAAATACCCTTCTTGAAGATTGATCATCAAGACTTTTCGTTCTTTCGGAATATTCGCTAAATGGCGGTAATTCCAACTTAATAACGACAACTACCCATGCTTATGTGCATACACTTTATGAATAGATTTATATGATGATATTTTTTGGCGCTCCTCGTTACTCAATTCGTGAAGATGATTCATTAATTCCTCATGGTAGGGTCGTGTTGAGCCAGTCATCTCTTTCCAAACAGGGTGATTCTCAACAAGCTTTTTGGCTTCGGCAAGGCTGAGTCCATACACGATTCGAATGATGCGGATTGAATGTGTAATTGAAACACCCTGTGTAGATAATTTTTCTATCGCAGAAGGGATGTTCATCCCTTCTTTCGCCTCTTTGCGTATTTCCTGTAAAATTTGATCCTCTTTATTCTGCATCACGTGAAGCATGTTTTCTCTTCCTCCTTGTAAAACGGACGGATATATCAACAAGATGCCCTGGATTCTATTGATGACTTACCGTTCTCTCTGTTAGAGAATCAGGATGATAGTCAAAATTGTCAATATTTTAATTCGTGCTTTTTATAAGAAAAAGGCTAACAACGTGGCTTCGCCAGGCGAAAAAGGCGGGCGCAACCTAAAACCGAAATAATACCACGATGAGTGGATAAATCATTTCCGACGACACATCGGTAAAAAACAGGTGAGTCCTAAGAGGAGGACGTTTTTGTTGAGGTTCATAAGCACCTTTCTTTAGTTGTTGGTTATCAAGCGCGCTTCAAGGGCGACAAGAGGCGGCGGCCACTACGCTTGAGGGTTGGCAATCCATTTTCTCGGGTACCCCTTTGAGGTCAAGTTCATCCCCTTGTTAGCCAAAATACTTATTTCCATATTTTGTTTGATAAAGTTACGCCGGAGGAGTGATTTTTTGGGATAATTGTTTAATTTTTTCTTTAAAAGTAAGATCAAAATCTTGAATTCTCATCTGGTACGCAATGAATGGATACTTTTCATTTAGTAACTTTGAACTTAATTTATCTATCGAATATTCTTTTATAACATTAATCCTTTCATCTACATAATCATTATCTAAATTAAGACGCAACCGCTTGATCGTATTATTGATCTTCTCCTGAAGATTAACATCTGTAATCTTTGGAGATGGTTTGATTAAAA
>CAILAO010000945.1 GCA_903832105.1 uncultured Pseudomonadota bacterium
CACAATAGAACTTGATGCACATATATATTTCAACGAAAAAGTAGAACTTGAGCAGCGACACCTTTTCCTATCTAAATTAATGGATATTGAAGCCAAATTCGAGAGGGATGTATTTGGGACAATTCAAGAATGTGAGAATGCTATCAACGCAAATATTCCGGTAAAATATAGGAAATACTTCAAGTGGAACGAAAAAACTACGGCAATAGAAAAGGACATGGAGGGTATTGATGCCCATTTGCATAACCAAGGCTATTTTATAGTGGCAGGAAGAAAATCCAAAATAGACAAATGCTGGTTATTAGACGATTACAGGAACAAGGATATGATAGAAAAGATATTTGATGTATTGAAAAATGAAATGGATGGAAGCAGGTTAAGGGTAAATTCAGATACTACAATACAAGGGAAATTGTTTGTAAAGTTTATTGCTTTGATTTTATACATGAAAATGTCCAAAACAATGAAAGAAAATAAACTTTTCGACAAATTGACAATAAGGGAAGTTCTTTTAGAACTAAGAAAAATAAAGAAGACATTTATTGACGAAAACACAAATATCTTAAGTGAGATCACAAAAAAGCAGAGACAAATTTTAGCATGTTTTAAGCTTGACATAGCTTGAAAAATACATGGTTATTAATTTCAACTCCAATTTAGGTTCGTAGGGAATCAGGTCATCTTCTTTCAGTAACATGTCTGCGGCGACGTTGTCAAACCGTTCGTCCCAGACATCGTTCCTCCCGATCTAAAAGACGATCTCGGGCTTGGCGACGGTGACCAGTGCGGCCAGATCGCCGTTGGCGATCACCGGTGCCTCCCGCATGTTGGTCAAAGGATTTTTGAAACGGATCGGATGCGCATTGGGATCAGCGGCCACAGTGGAGGCCAGCTCAGTTGCAGGCTTCCAGAGTGCTGAGGCTGGCTTGTCATCTTGGGATTGCGCATGGGCGGTGACGAACGCGAGATTGAGTGTGGCGATTAGTTTGTTTCATGGGTAGTGATAGAACAGAAGGTACTGTTAGCAATTTCAGAAATATTCTCATAACGATTCTTTAATTATTTTTTGATAATTTTTTTATTATTGATACTGCTACCATCTGAAGGAGGTATGTTTTTAAGTGCATTGATTTCGTACATTGTGGGAACGGGTTTGACTGCAAACTTAGGCAGACGGTTCGGATCGCATGGCCCGGCGGTATAAGTGTCGAACGGCTTAAAGCCGATTTTGGCCGCGGGTGATCCCGGCATCAGGCGGAAGTTGTTCTTGGTCGGATTTTCAAAAAACGGGTCAGCTACGAGCGAGTCCGCGTCCTGGCCGTTTTCGACCTGCCACAGGGCTAAGGACTTCTTTCCCGGGAAGAGTTCTTGTTTGCCCGATGCCTGCCAGTAGAGGTTCCGACCGAGCTCGTAGTGCTGGATGGGCTTGCCGTCCTTCATACCGCGTGTGCCGCTTTCCCAGTTGCCGCTGAAAAGCGAAGCGTCGTTATTCCAGTATATAATGTTGTTACGGAAGAAAAAAGAGATGTGATCCTCGTCGTGCGAGCGTCCAACCTGATCTTTGAGTACATTGGCGAAAATGTTGTTCTCAATGATGTTCTCGCGGCCAAAGTTCTGGCCGAATCCGGTCTGGGTATTATATACGAGGTTGTTATACATGTGGATGTAGCTGGAGCCCTGGTCGGGGTATAATCCGCCGCCGCCATACGTGAACACGCTGATGTCATGGATTCGGTTGTCGTGGACCGTCGTGCCCGGCGAAATGCCAAGGGTATAGACACCACCCATGTCCGAAAGGATGCCTTGACCAATGTGGTGCATATGGTTGAAGGCGATTTCGTTGTCGTGTGCTCGGGACGGCACTTCGTAGCCCCATGTCCAGCCCACCGAGACGGAGGTGTAATACAGGTCGCCGATCTCGTTGTTCAGAATCCGGTTGTAGGAGGAATGCCCGATCCAGATGCCATGCGCGGCGGGATGAATGCGTCCGCCGCCGATGATGCGGCAATTCCAGACCGTGATGGCCGATGTCTTGTCGATGTCGGCGAGTTCATTCGTGCTTTTATAATCATTTTTGATGCTTTCAAACATGCTGTAACCCGCATACGGGGGGCCGATCTTCACGCCGCCCGCACCGAGGTCGGTCATGACGCAGGATTCGACCATATTCGAATGGGTTCCGGGGCCGAAGGCCATGGCGTATCCAGCGAGTTGGGTGAACACGCATTGCCGAACCGTGATATTCCGCGCGTTGACGAACTCGGCAGCGGCGGGAATGTTTATTTCGCCTTGCGGGGTAAAGTTTCCTTCCTCGGGTGTTATCCATTGTGTCTGCCGGAAGACCAGTCCCTCCACTAACGTGTTTAAGACGGACTCGTTCTCCCTGCCTTCTACGATCAGAAGCTGCGAGAGCACTGGAACTTCGACGTGTGCGGTTTCGGGATTTTCGCCGGGCATGGGCATATAGGAAAGTGTGCCCGTGGGCCGGTCGAGATACCACTCGCCGGGAGTGCCAAAAGCTTCCTTCACGTTCTCTGCCCAGAACCGGCAGCCGTGTTCGCCCCATCCGGGGCCTTTGAAGCTTCCCCAGTACTGGTTGTATTTGCGGGTCTTAAGAAAATGCACGATCTTCTTCCGGGCATCAATCGACTGGGGCCGCACGCGCGAGGCAGACCAGATGTGCAAAGTGTGGAACTCGATGTCAGAAAGATTGGCCCAGTTGGGATCAAGCCCGTCCTCTTCGTAATAAAACCCGTTGATGCCCTTTTCGGAAGTTTCGAAATCGTTTGTAGTTGTGAAGTAGTTATGCTTCGGCAGGCGAGGGCGGAAACGGCGTGTGCCATTGACGAAAAGCTGAGCAATGTTCCATGACCCGGCCTTCACTTCGGGCAAGTGAACCGTCCATACACCGTTAGTTCCGACCGCCCAGCCAGTAATCGTGCGTCCTCCGGTGAAGACGGGCGGGGTGCTGCCGCAGGCGCGGTAGATCACGGGATAGGCTACAGTTCCGCCCTGTTCGGGGCCGATCACGATGGGCTTGTCAAGCGGGTATATGCCGCCGTTGAAGAGTACCTCCACACGCTCAATCGGCTCCGCCGCTGAGGACGACTTCAGCGCAGCGACTTCTTTCTCAGCCCGCTCGAACGTTGCGAACGGATGCCTCCGCGATCCCGACGCGGCATCGTTGCCTGAAGGAGAGACATGAATCGTTTTAACCGAACCCGCCGCCCTAACCGACGGCCACAGAGCCATGATGGCCGTGACTGCGAGCATACCTACTGTTCTTAAAAAGTTTCTTCTTGAAGATTCACCTTTATTTATTCCCATGATTTTGTTGAGTGATATTCATAATTAAACTTAAAACTTAAAAATCCAAATTGATTTTTTCGAGCTGGTTTTTATACCGGCAATAAGACAAAAGCTTTTTAATTTTGCTTTAGCTCCATTTTTATTCTTGTCTTCGGGGTACAAAATGCCTACTGTTTTGCATTTTTTGAGCTAATGGAACATAGCTTTCTCATAAATTGATTCTCATGTTTGTCTCCTTTCTTTAAATTGTTTATCCGGATAGTGATGTTATTTTGTTTTTGATATTTGCCTTAATAACTAAAATATAAACATATTAAATCACTTTCTTACACATTAATTTAACTTTTTTAAGTTCCAAATTAAAAGCAGAAAAACCTCTCAAAAGTAATTGGAAATCAGAATTGCAAATTCCATGTCTTTACCCCCGGATTGCAAATCAGTGGAAG
>CAILAO010000946.1 GCA_903832105.1 uncultured Pseudomonadota bacterium
CGCTCCGAGCATTTTCCCTAAATATAGGCTCCAGTCCGATAGCGCAATAGTACCGTGAGGGAAAGCTGAAAAGTACTCTTAATCGAGAGTTAAAAGACTTGAAATCTAACAGTTACAGGTTGTTACGGCCTTCCTCCCTTTGGGGATGTGAGGTTGTAACGTACGTTTTGAAAAACGGGCCAGGGAGTTTGTTTAAGTGGCGAGGTTAAAATTTGAAGCCAAAGCGAAAGCGAGTATGAAAATGCGTTAGTCACTTGGGCAAGACACGAAGCCAAACGATCTTTCCATGAGTAGGATGAAGTTTTCCGAAAGGAAAATGGAGGTCCGAACCAGCGTTGTGTACATGCACTTGGATAATTTGTGGTAAGGAGTGAAAAGCTTATCTAGTTTGGCGATGGCTTGTTCCTGCTGAAATATATCGTAGTATAGTCTTATCTAGTTCGCCTACGTGGTAAAGGACGGATAGTTTTTGCAGAGGGTTTTTCCTACGGAAAACTTTCCAACTCAGAATATGTAGGTTGCGTATGATAGGAATTAGCGACGGTGCGTAAGGTAACGTCGCAAGACCAGAACAACGGAGACCACAGTTAAGGTCCCAAAATTTATGTTAAGTGTAACAAAGGATGTTTTGAATCTGAGACAGTGGGGATGTAGGCATAGAAGCCGCCACCATTTAAAGAAAGCGTAACAGCTCACCCATCGAGATTCGAAGCGCCGAAAATGGACGGGGCTCAAACATAATACCGATACTGTGGGCATACTCATTTGAGTATTGTGGTAAGCAGGCGTCTTTTCTGCGTAGAAGCTCCTTCGAGAGAAGAAGTGGAGCGGGAAGGAATGAGAATCCTGGCAGGAGTAAGATCCAATTTCTCTGAGAATCGAGAAATGTCGAAAGAGCAAGGTTTCCTCGGCAATAACAATTAGCCAAGGGTTAGTCAGGGCCTTAGTTGTGCTTTAATCTAGTACGATGATGGACAGCAGGTTAATATTCCTGCACTGAATAATTTCGTCTAGTGCACGATAAGCTTCGGGATATGAAGAATGCCGAAAGGCAGATTATATATTGATGTTATGGATCGTAATGAATAGAAGTAACTTAATTTATATAATGAAAATTTCTGATTCCTAGAGCCAGTGAAAACATTGTGTATAGAGATTATTTACCTGTACCGAGAACCAGCACAGGTGCTCTAGCTGAGAAGGCTAAGACATGAAGACTTAATCATATCAAGGGAACTCGGCAAATTAGCCCCGTAGCTTCGGCAGAAGGGGTGTCTAACTTTGTCTTTGATATTAGAAGGCAAGGTTAGATCTCAGTAACAAGGACTTTCCGACTGTTTAGCAAAAACGTAGCCGGTTGCGAATCTGTAAAGATGTGTATAACCGGTGAAACCTGCCCAGTGGTGGTGTCTAAAACCGCTTTCCAAAGCGGCTAACGCCCACCAAACGGCGGGCCTAATTCCTGAGGCTCTTAAGGTAGCGTAATACCTTGTCGTTTGATTGACGACTTGCATGAATGGTCCAACGAGATGGTCACTGTCCCTGATATGAAGTCTCTGAATATACCAGCCTGGTGAAAGAGCCAGGGATGTCCAACGGGAAGCTAAGACCTTGTGGACCTTTACTGCAACTTGTAGTTGCGGCTTTATTGAGAATGCATAGCGTAAGTAGGAGCGTCGATGTCTACCTTCGGGGAAGACGGAGCAACAATGTAACACTACTTATTTTTTATGAAGTCGCTTACTCTTTATGAGGACACCTGCAGGCGGGCAGTTTGGCTGGGGCGGCACCCTGCTGAAAAGATATCGGTAGGGCCTAATGACAAGCTCATTCAGGTCGGAAATCTGAAGTAGAGTGTAAGGGCAAAAGCTTGTCTAACTGTATCTAGCAAAGCGAGGGATGCAGAATTGAAAGATGGGCCTAACGAACCATAGATGATTTTTAATGGATCACTATTGTGACAGAAAAGGTACCCCAAGGATAACC
>CAILAO010000947.1 GCA_903832105.1 uncultured Pseudomonadota bacterium
AAACAACTCGAATTTCATTGATGGAAGCGAATTTAGCAATGTCAAATCTTGATACCCTGGAAAATAAGAGCATCTATATCATTCGTGAAGCATTCAAAAAGGTCCCACCCGAACAAATTGCCACATTGTGGTCCATGGGCAAGGATTCAACGGTACTGCTTTGGATTATTCGAAAAGCCTTTTTAGGGAAGGTCCCTTTTTCGGTTATGCATATTGATACCGGGTATAAGTTTCCACAGATGTACGAGTATCGCGACCGAATGTCAAAAGAATGGACCTTGGACTTGAAAATAGCCAAAAACGAATCGGCTCTCAAAAAAAGGATGAACAAGGAGAGAGGCGTCATTTCTTGCTGCAAGGCGCTAAAAACCGATGCTTTGCGCAAAACAGTCAAAAAGTTGGGCCTCAAAGTGCTGTTACTGGCAATCAGACGCGATGAACACGGGATTCGAGCCAAAGAGAGATACTTCTCGCCCCGGAATGAGGATTTTGTCTGGGACTACCATCATCAGCCACTCGAGATGTGGGACCGTTATGAAATAGCTGATGGCAAAGGACTTCATACGCGTGTACATCCACTGTTAGATTGGACCGAACTCGATATCTGGCGATATATCGAAGCCGAAAACATTCCGGTCATCGATATGTATTTTGCAAAGGGAGGGAGTCGATATCGCAGCATCGGTTGCGCGTCCTGTACCGAGCCCATCACATCAAACGCCGCGACGATTAGTGAAATTATCAGAGAGTTGGAGCAAACCAAAGATCCCGAAAGAAAGGGACGCGCCCAGGACAAGGAAAACCAAGGCATCATGCAAAAATTGCGGGCACTTGGTTACATGTAGGACGTTACACATGGACAATGCCTCGTTTGTAACTAACATCGTGTTCATTGGCGAAGTGGATCACGGAAAATCGACGCTTTTAGGCCAAATTGCAGTCGCAACGAAGAGCATTCATGCTCAACGAATTGTCGAGAGAGGCGATCTAGCCCATGTCATGGACCAGTTCGAAGAAGAGCAAAGAAACGAAATGACCCTCGATACTGCTCAAATCCAGGTCCAACGCGAGGGCCAACGATTTAATTTAATCGATGCGCCAGGTCATCTTGATCTTTTGAAAAATATGGTATCGGGAACGTCTCGGGCTGATGCAGCCATACTTGTGATCGACGCCACTGAGGGCGCCAAGGCCCAAACATACAGGCACCTCGCAATCGCTGGTTTGATCGGCTGTCGCGCTCTCGTTGTAGCCATCAATAAGCTAGATGCCGTCAAAGATCCTCAAGCGATTTTTGACAACATCCGAAAAGTTATCGAGTCGCGTCTCGCTCAAATGGATTTCCAGTTGACCCGCGTAATTCCGATCTCGGCGCGCGATGGCAGCGGAATAACCTCAACGGCGGCATGGCCGTGGTTTTCTGGTCAGGCACTTCTCGACATTTTTAAGGAATTGGCTGTCAATTGCGAACATCGAAATTCAGTGTGCCTTGATAGCCTTATTTTCCCGGTGCAGGACGTCTATGGAGATCCCAACAATCCACAGTTTGCAGGACGCATCATTGCGGGTTCGGTGAAAGTCGGTCAAACGATACATGCGGTTTTGGCTGCCAAATCGCTTCAGGTCCGCCGAATTTTGAAGTTTCCTCGTGAATTACAAACCGCTAAAGAGGCTGATAGCGTGGCAATTGAGACCGATCCTAAAATCACACTCCCTGCAGGAGAGGTTTTTTCTGGCACGGTTGACTCGGTAGCCATAGTTGACGATGTTGCGGGGGACTTCATTTGGCTTGACCGAAAACCCTTATGCCGCCTCGATCAAGTCAAACTCCGCAATACCTCCCAAGTTGTGCTCGCCAAAGTCACAGAAATCGATGGTAACGAACTGGCTTTTGGAGACATCAAAAGGATACATTTCGAACTGTCATCACCCATTGTTGTTGGCCGAGGAAAAAACAAGTCATGTTCATTGAATCGTCTAGTCGTTGAACGCAATGGTTGCGTTGTCTCTGGGGGTGTCGTTTGAAATCGAGCGAAGGCGCACTAAAGATGTATACGGCCGCTTGCCTTGTGGCTGCATTTTTCATCGCGCAACCCTGCCACGCGTACATAGACCCGAACACCACCAATCTTGTGCTATCTGGGCTTGGTTCGATCATCGCCTTCGTTGTAAGCTGTGTGGCATTCGTTTGGGTGATGACGGCTGGCTTTTTTCGGCGCATTCTTCGAATGATTTTTGAGTTCGGAAATCGCAACCGTATTATTTTGACTGTGGCAGTCGTTCTGATAATCAGTTGTGTAGGTTTGTATTTTGAAATGTATGGCACAGGAGTGACACAAGAGATGCAAAAAAAACAACACCAAAAACGCGTGGTGGTGATTGGCATCGATGGCATGGACCCCGTGGTAACTCGAGAACTCATCGCTGCCGGAAGGTTGCCTCATTTTGCAGCTTTGGCACAAAAAGGCGATTTTAAAGAGATGGAGTCTGCAAATCCCTCACAGAGTCCCGTGGTATGGGCAAGCATGGGGACGGGGCTAACCCCCAAGTGGCACAAGATTTTTGATTTCATTCGAAAACAAGATGGAACCTACATGCCTGATCTCGCATTGCTGCAAAAAAATCCTCACAACTTCCTCCGCCAGCCAAACGCAACCTACACGCCTCTATTCAACACAAATTGGTTTTTTTGGGAGATTCTCGCCAGTCAACACATCAAGACCAAAGTGCTACGATGGCCCCTAACCTTTCCCGCAAAGGGAAAGGCAACACTGCTTTCTGGGCTCGGCACCCCTGATCTGCTTGGCGGCCTCGGACTATATACCGTCTACACGACAGCGCCACATGTCTTTACTGATACCGATGTCAAAGGGCACGTTCGCGAGCTGATTTTTTCCGGAACCACCGCACAGACCGATATCGGTGGTCCAAGCATTGCGGGCATTTTTGGAAAAGAAGCACAGGCGAAAATTGCCCTCATGATTGATCGTTCAGGACCAGACGGGACAATGAGCCTCATCGTCGAAGGTTCGCGTTTTACGCTCAAGGTCGGTGAGTGGAGTCCCTGGATTCCCCTATCGTTTTCAATGGGATTTTCCGGCCTTGGGAGACATGTATCCGGCATGGTCAACTTCCTTGTCGTGGCGACCACCCCAGAGGTGCATATTTATATGTCGCCGATCCACATCGACCCGTACGATCCCATTTTTCCCATTTCACAACCAACCGACTTTTCTAAAACGCTGGCCGAAGTGAACGGGCGTTCCCACACACTCGGAATGTCAGAAGACACCAATGCTCTTGGCGACAATGTGATTTCGGATGATCAATTCATCGCGCTGTGCAAAATCATAGCTGCAGAAGCTGAAAACACGTTTCGCAGCCAGTTTTCAAAATTTGACGAGGGCCTTTTCGCATTTGTTTTTGACACAACCGATCGCATTCAGCACATGTATTGGCGTTTTCGCGACAAAAACCATCCGGCTAACACTAATCCAGAAGAGGCACGGCTATACCAAGACGTTATCGCGCAATTTTACATCAGGATGGATGCCATCATCGGGGAGGTGATGCAATCGCTCAATCTCGAACAGGACATTCTGCTCGCCTTGTCTGATCATGGCTTCACGTCATACCGGCGAAGCTTTCATCTCAACTCTTGGTTGTTAGAAAACGGTTATCTAGTTACAACAGGAGATCACAAACTTATCGGTGGTTTATTTCAGGACGTTGACTGGACACGAACCAAGGCCTTTGCGCTCGGCTTTAGTCAGATTTTCATCAATCTCAAAGGCAGAGAAATCGCGGGTTCTGTCGAAATCAACGACGCCAAAGCCCTCAAGAGTGAGTTGATCGCAAAACTCAAAGCCATTCGAGACGATCGTGATCAAAGTGCACCCATAGAGGAAGTCTATGACGTGGCAGATCTCTATGGTATCGATCCTTTAGAATCTGGTCCCGACCTGATTGTCGGCCCCAAACCAGGTTATCGATTTTCATGGCAAACCGCAGTGGGCGGCGCACCGCTTTCCATCTTCGATGACAACGCTAAACGTTGGAGCGGCGACCACTGCGTTGACTATCGTCATGTTCCCGGAGTCGTCTTTGCAAGCAAAAAAATATCTCGATCAGCAAGACCAACGGTTTACGACATCGCGCCCACCGTTCTTTTTAGTTTTGGCGTCTCTCCACCGGACAGCATGAAAGGTCAGCCGCTGTTTTGATGATCTACGCCTTCGGCTTGGATATGTCCTTTTTTGCAGACTTATCCAAGTCTTTTTGATCATTTCTCTAAGACATTGGATTTTCCGCCAGGATATTCAACTGGTTCCCGGCAAAACCAATAGTCCAGACTAAGGTATTCCCGCCATTTTTTTTATTTTAGTGGTCTTATTTGTAACATTGGATTTGAAAAGGCTAAAATAGATAGTGGGGAGTATTGCCCCCCAGTGCTAAACAGTTCTCCCGTTATGGAAAGAGAGCTCTTATTAGCGATGCGAAACAGAAAAAATAGACAGCAAGGTCGGCCGCCTACCAACACGCCTGATGACAAGAACAAGGGAAACTTGACTTGGAGAGGAGGACTCTTACTAGGGAGTCTCCTTGGCGTTGTCGGTGCTGCGGTCTTGTTTTTGATCGTGTGGATGTATGTTCCAGGCGATTGGTTTCAGACTCCCGTCAAAAATGAGAATAAAGATCCGCAACAAGAGACACGCTCGAAGCAGACCGTGAGTGATGCGCGGTGGGGAGATCTTACGATTGTGCCTATCACCATCGCCCCTCCTGATGATTTTATCAATCCTCAAAGAGTTCTTACCACCGTCAACCCATGGTACTTTAAGAATATGAGCCGGGCAGATGTGGAGCAATTTCTCGTTGAAAGCAGTCTATCAGCCACCGAGGCCTCGGCGTTACTCGATCATAGCACTGCCGAACCCACCATAAATGGAACTGTTGTTCAGGTAACAAGCGAGACGCTAAAAAACCTGAACCCCATAGCGCGTGAGAAAATCTACCTGAGTCTTATGGATGTGCCCGAGAACGTGCAGCAGTTCAATGCCTACAGATATTGTGGTCAATCACTGGATGATTGGTTGGATACGGCTACGGTGAGCGCGAAAGCTCAACAGATGGTAAAAAAATATATTTATCGACATGGCTGTTTCATGTTTTTTGCGGATATGCCGGTGCTTCTGCCGGAGATTGCGCCAAGCGAGGTCGCGGGACTTCTCAAGACCTTATACCGTCAATCCACCTATCTCATGAAACTCAGAGTTTCGCCATTTTCCGACATTGAATCCCTAAATGAGTACTGGGGACGCGGAGGGACAGCCAAGGATGTGAGACCTATCTTAGAATCCGTGCAACAGATAAAAAATGGGGAGTTGGTTGATATCGTCCATTTTTTACCTCCCTTTGCACGACGCCGGCTTTATACCTTTCCCCGACCGGAATCGGGAGCTGAATCCAAGGGAAGTGATAGGAGAGATTGTCACTGGACGGCCTACAACTTTTTCAACGTAGATCCTGATGACAAGTTTACCGACCCCGCCATTGTCGCTAAGACACTGGATAACGATTATGAAAAGGTCACGGGTCAGCCTATCTTGGGGGATCTTGTAGTTTTTGCTCGGCAAAACGGAGTCATATTTCATTCAGCAAACTATGTCGCGGCAGGGATGCTTTATACCAAGAACGGATCCAAATCGACCTGGCCTTGGATGCTAGTTAAAATGGAAGATATGATGAATTTTTATCCCAAAAAAGATCCTATCACCGTCCAGTATTTTCGTTTGAAGAACAAATGACCACACTTTCTTTATCACGTCTGGTTTTAATCCATCCAAAAGCTATGTAAAAAAACTCGTCAAGCGAAGCAAGGTGACCTTTATGAAGAGTTGGCTCCGCGAAGGAACGATAGCTCTTTGCAAGTTCACACGCCCAAATCGAGTGAGATCCGTAGTAGGTTTTTTCTCTGGGGTACAGGTGTCAAAGAAATAGACAAATCTGTTTTAAAAAATACGGCACTTTCTGTCCTTGTGAATTTTAGAAAAAATCACTGAGGATTTCGAAGGTTACAAGCTTGATTTAAGGCTTTTTATAAATAAATTAAAGTCCCGCAGATTTACTTCCGAACCATACTAATGATCGAGAGATCGGTCGGTTGGTGATTGGACGTGGTTAGCACCGCTTGATGAAGATTGAGAGTAACCCTAAAACGAGGGGAGATATATGAACACTTTCTGTAAAAGTTTTTGGATAGTTTTTCTTTTCATTGGTGTTATCGGATTAGCATCTTTTTCTCATGCGGAAGAATATAACTTATCTTATGGAGCACGACTTACCGAAGCAAGCGGAGCGCCAATTCTCGGTCAAGATGGAAAACTTGATCTTGAAGTCAGCTTTTATAATGCGGGAACCGGTGGCTCGCCGATTGGACCAAGTCCCATCTCGTTTCCTGGGACTGGCATTGCGGAAGGTATTTTTCAGCTTAACATCGCATTAACTTCAACAGAATTTCATCAGGTGTTTCAAGATCCCTCGACACCAGTTTATATCGAAGTAAGAGATGTGAAGAGCGGTGCCATATTTCCGAGGCAGAGGTTTTCGGTTATTCCGTTCGCGCTAAAAACTCCAATTGATAACGATACTATTGTTTATAACAGCGAGGGGAAACTCACCGTCGGATCAGGTGTCGGTACTGTCAAACAGGTCACGGCAGGAAGCGGCCTCACTGGTGGAACCATCACGGATTCAGGAACAATCACAGTCGATGCCGGGACAACCGGAAATAAGATTGTGCAGCTTAGTGATGGCAAACTTCCGTCGGTGGACGGAAGCAATCTCTCAAGGGGTAATGCCGAGAAACTTCAAACAAGAAATGTTTCGGCGGCAGTTCCAGTATCGGGACAGGTTTTAAAATGGAGCGGCAGCGCTTGGGTGCCTTCAAGCGATCTCGTAGGTGAGACTGGCTCTGGAGAGGCAAATACAGCATCAAACGCGACCTCAGGAAGTGGCGTCGGACTTTTTAAGGAAAAAGTCAGCGCGGACCTTCAGTTTTATAGTTTAAGTCCAGGTGCAGGGGTTACGATTAATCTTGTGGATGATGACGTCGTGATCGCAAGCACCATCACGCAGTATACAGACGCAATGGCGAAGGCTGCTGCGGTGGCTGACTCGATCGCAGATTCTGTCACGACCGTCGCTCCAAGTCAAAACGCTGTGTTTGATGCTCTTGCTACAAAGCAGGCATCCGTGACAACTTCGACCGATTTAAACTTAAATTCAATCACTACCAACGCAGTTAATGCCATTACAGTTAATCCAGGCGTTTCGACGGGCGAGATTAAGCTCAAAGAACTTTCTGTGAATGGGACAAACTATGTTGGATTGAAAGCACCGGGAAGTATCACCTCTGATCTCACTCTCACACTTCCGGGGAGCACGGGGACTAACGGGCAATTTCTTAAGACCGATGGCTCTGGAAATCTTTCATGGGCGGATCAGGCTTCAGTTCCTGTATCAAGTGTAAATGCATTAACGGGTGCTGTGACTCTCACGACAACCAATATCGCAGAAGGCACAAACCTCTACTACACGGAGGCCAGGGCAAAAGCGGCCGCTGTAGGTGATGTGATTACTGATGCGATTACCGATAAAGCCCCAAGTCAAAACGCAGTATTTGACGCCCTCGCCCTTAAATCGTCTGCGTCACATAACCACTCTGGCGTCTATGAGCCCGCAGGCCTTTCTACTGACGTCGTAACAACGACAAAGATTCTTAACGATGCTGTGACATCAGCAAAAATTGCTTCTGGTGTCGAAGCGGCTAAGATCGGCGGTGGTGGTGTGGATAATACTGAGTTTGGATACCTCGATGGCGTTACGTCTGCCGTTCAAACTCAGCTCAATGGAAAAGTAGCGGGGCCGGATTCGGCCGCTGATAATACCATCGTTCGGTTTGATGGCACGACTGGAAAGCAGGTGCAAAATTCGAGCGTTGTGATTGATGATTCTGGCAACGTCGGTATTGGCACGACTAATCCCTCTGAACGATTAGATCTTGGTACTGGATTTATTAAAAGTAAAGGAATTAAATCGACGGCATCAACTGGACTGGAATTATGGTCGTCGGGGACGACATCAAGTCGATCATTCGTTTTAGACACGACATCATCACGTACTGCGGGACTTCTGCTTGACGTTAAAAATGATGGGGTAAGTCGTTTTATCATTAACGATTCTGGCAATGTCGGAATAGGGACTTCGAGCTCCACTGAAAAGTTACATGTCAGAAACGCCGGTGATCTATCACTACGTTTGATTAATGATGGGGGTACATCAAAGGTGACGCGAATAAAATTTGCGACAGGTCCCAATGAAAATGCCAGCGACATCATGTGGCAAGTTGGGACTGACTACAACGGGACCAACAATCTAAATTGGTTTGTTAAAAGACAGGATGCTTCTAGTCCAACTCTTTTTATCGATGCTAGCAACAATCTCGGTGTTGGCACAGCGGCCCCAGCAGGCATTTTTGACGTCGGCGGAGGAAAAATTACTGTTCAATCAGGCGGCAATGTCGGAATTGGAACGACGAGTCCGACACAAAAACTTTCCGTCGTAGGAACGGTTGAATCTACTAGCGGTGGTTTTAAATTTCCCGATGGCACACTACAAGCAACCGCAATTGGCGCGACATATGCCTCGTTATACAGAGATACAGTGCTTAGCTTTGGTTCGGCAGGAGGTTGGTCTGATATACCGTTTAATAGGGAGCTGACAAAATCAAATATCGCACATAGCAACACAATCAATCCAGAGAGAATTCAAGTCAATGTTTCTGGTGTATATGAAATTAGGTTTGCTGTTAATGTTTTTAGTAACTCAAATGCCGGTACTGCATACGCACGTCTGTATAAAAATGGCACTGATGAAATTCCCGGAACATATGCTACATTTGCGATATCGTCAGGTTATTATTCTGGTCAGATTGTGAATCATGCGATTGTTTCACTTAATGCATCAGACTATGTTGCCGTGCAGGCAGGAACAAACAATACGTCTTTTCAGGTAAGCTCGGCTATTTATAGTGGTAGTGGTTTGCCATCTCCGACGACCAACTCTAGCGCATCGATTACGATCATTAGATTAAACTGAAATGGAAGTAGGAAGGATCGGCTAAAAATATTGAGTGAAAATGTACCATATTTTGCCGGAGTCCACACTTTCCTGCCATCACCCCCAATCTATAAAATGATTTGAAATGTTCATTTTGCTAGAACGGGCTTTCTAACTCAGTCCTCATTTTTGAGAAGATTTTTTTCGACTTGAAGTGATAGCTGCACTATTCCAATCAAAACTTATTAAATGCCGGGTGCCAACACCAAGGTCGCGCTGATTCGGCAGATATACTTGGGTTATAGATGGTATTCGTGCCAGTGTAATTGAAGGGAATCGCAAAACCCTTCCCATTTGAGAGCAAAACTCCTCCGTGAAAAGCGTTGCTTCCTGGCCCCGCAGATCCTGCTTCCCAAGCATTGGTCTCCGGATTGTAAATGATGTTAGTACCAGTATAGTTGAATGGAACAGCAAAAACTTTGCCATTCGGTAGTAAAAATCCTCCATAAAAGGAACCGCCCCCAGGCCCAGCAGACCCAGTTTCCCAAGCATTGGTTTCTGGATTGTAAATGATATTGGTGCCGGTGTAGCAGTACGGAATGGCCAATACCTTGCCATTAGGCATCAAGACTCCTCCAAGAAAAGCTTGGCTTCCAGGCCCTGCCGGTCCTGTTTCCCAGGCGTTGGTTGTTGGATTGTAGACAGTATTGGTGCCAGTATAACTGAATGGAATAGCAAAGACCTTTCCATTGGGTAGCAAAACTCCTCCGACAAAAGCTTGGCTGCCAGGTCCCGCTGGTCCTTCTTCCCATGCATTTGTCACAGGATTATAAATGGTGTTGGTACCACTATTACTGAATGGAATGCAAAAGACTTTACCATTGGGCAGGAGTACTCCTCCAAGAAAACCTCCACCTCCTGTCGGTCCTGTTTCCCAAGCATTTGTCACAGGATTGTAAATGTTATTTGTACCGCTGTAACCGTATGGAATAGCGAAGACCTTGCCGCTTGGCAGTAAGACACCTCCAAAAAAAGCGGCACCTCCAGGTCCTGCCGGTCCCGTTTCCCAAGCATTTGTCGCCGGATTGTAAATGGTATTTGTACCTGTATAGTTATATGGAATTGCGAAAACTTTTCCGCTTGGCAACAAAACTCCGCCTGCAAAGGCGCCACTTCCAGGCCCCGCAGGCCCTGTCTGCCAGGTGTTACCACCGCCATCTATCGTGCCAAGATTAAGCGCCGATAACATTGTCGTAGGTGTTTTCCATTCAGGTGTCGCCCCATTCATCGTCAAGACTTGACCATCGACTCCTGCGGCTAGCTTATTCACCGCAATGGCTGCAGTTCCGCTGATATGAGAGTTTGATATCTGAGCGGCACCGATTTTTGCTGATGTTACGACGTTATTAGAAATAGTCAGCGCCCCAGATGAGTCCAGCGTTGCATCGCCCGAGACACTTGCCATCGCTATTGTTGTTCCGTTATTTATGGGAATTTGGCCTGTGGTGCCAGGGCCCGTACTTGATACTCCTGATGTTCCATTACCTAAAAGAATGCCGCCACTGTTGAGTGATGTTTGGCCTGTGCCACCATTTTCTACCGCTGCCACACCCGTCAAATTTCCGGCCGCCATTGCGCCGCATATCCAGTTTGTACCGGATCTTTGCAGGAC
>CAILAO010000948.1 GCA_903832105.1 uncultured Pseudomonadota bacterium
CTTTGTTTGGGATTTCCAGGAATATAGATCAGAGTTTGAAATAGGGGCAGACGTGGCCACATATACCGTGGTGCCTATTTAAGAGTCACCTTTTTTAAGAAAGAACCCTTTTGTCGGGGAATTTTAACGAGGCCTCGGATTCCCATGGAAATTTCTTTGGTAGCGCAAAATGAAAAGAGGTTACAGTTTCATAAAGTCCAACTATTCAAAAACGCGTTTCTTTTCGGTGTATTGATATATAATCATATTTTAATATCAATTATTTCAGCGGGTTCAACAAATGTGAGAAATAACCGACCTTCCTCTATTTAACCCTACGGATTTAGAAAAACCATCCCTATCAAAAAACATAACCACCTAAATTGTTTGAATTATACGGGTCCAGAAAAAATTTTATTAAGTTTTTTTCGAGTTCTCCCGATACCAGTCATATAGAGGGAAGATTTTGGAGATTTTGTATATGCCGGGTAAATTTTTAACATGAAACCATGACAATTGAGACGGGGTATAAGCGATGCATCAAGTGATCAAAAAGAAATACAGTCACAACCTTTATTGGTGGATTTTACCATGTCTTAGTCTTTGTTTTGCCATTAGCCTTCTCCAAAACTGTGGTGAAAGTAAAGATAGCGTAAAGAAAGCATCTCCAGCCCCCAGCAAAAGTGATTCGACGACTGAAGATCCAACCTGCGCCGAAGGAGAAAAGGTTCAGACGAAAGACGATGGAACAAAAGAATGTGTCAAGGAGGATGGAACATCAGATTCCTGTGCAGCCGACGAATACGCTCAAAAAGATGCTGCGGGTGTTGAGCAATGTGTCAAAAAACCTACTTGTACTGCGACTCAGGAACTCAAACAGGATGAAAGTGGTCAATATGTTTGTTCGCCCATTGCGACGCCGACAGTAACCCCCTTCACTTGTCCTGAAGGACAAGTCGTTCAAACAGATGCGGCGGGAAATCAATCGTGCGTGACTCCGCCACCCGGTTACACAGCAATTTCAGCGGGAGAACATCATACTTGCGCAATAGTAAATGACGGGGGCATTCGCTGTTGGGGCCGCAACAATTATGGTCAAATAGGAAACAATACGACTACGGATCAGTCCTCCCCGGTATCAGTAAGAAAATCTCCATCCCACGACGAACTGAAAAATGTCACAGCAATAAGCATCGGTTCTTGGCATTCTTGCGCGCTGAGCGGAGGAAAGGTTTATTGCTGGGGTTATAACGGAAATGGTCAGCTCGGCGATAACACGCTTGTCAATAAACTTGATGGCGTGGAAGTCATGGGACTCGAAGGAGTCACCTCGATCTCAGCCGGTGGCGCTCATTCGTGTGCTGTTCTGAGTGACAAGAATGTCCAATGCTGGGGTATGGGAACATACGGGCAATTAGGCGATAGTTCCGGAACATCGTACTCGACACCAATAGCGGTCACAGGAGTAAGCGGCGTGACTCAAATAAGTTGCGGCACTTATCATACCTGCGCCCTCAAAGAGGATGGAACGGTGTCCTGCTGGGGATTCAATAAATTTGGTCAGCTTGGTACCGGAGATACGAACAATGCTCTTTATCCAAAAGAAGTTAAACTCACCGATACGATCGTTCTTGGCGAAGTTAAGTTCATTTCAGCAGGAAAAAACGGTCACTATGTTGACGCAAATAATCTCGGTTTTGACGCAACCTGCGCTGTTAAAAATGATGGCAAGGTTTGGTGCTGGGGTTACGGTAATTATGGGCTACTGGGAAATAACAATACAGTGAGTATCTACCGTCCAGTACAGGTCAAGCGAGACGATAAAGGTGACGGAACTATTTCTGGTGATTTGATTGAAGCAGTCTCCGTTTCTGTCGGAGGATATCACGCCTGCGCCATCGTCGGTGTGGAAAGAGTTGCTCGCTGTTGGGGACATAATTCCGCCTACGCCATAGGTGATGGTTATGCTGCTGATCGCAAAGCAGCTGTTGTTCTCAAGGGAATGACCGTCGATGGAGTTCAGGCGCCCCAACTTAAAGGGATAAAGGAAATCGTCGCGGCTGGTGGCGCTGTCGATGGAGCGAGCGCTTCTCTGATGTTTTCGGTTGCGATTTTTACAGATGGCCTTGGTGCATCTTGGGGCTTAAACAGCTATGGGAACCTCGGACAAGGGGAGCCGAAAAATAATCGAACGGTGCCTGTAAAGATTTTGGTACCATAGGACTAACTCGACAAAACCTCGTAGGGAGCTTCTTGAAGGAGCGTTAGTGTTACGTCGGTAGGTACAAATCGAATCGTGAGGCCAAGACTCTGAATTAGTTCTTCAAAAAGGACTCTTTCTTCTTCGAAAATAAAATCCTGAATATCCTGTCTTACCCGGACTCTGATCTCTTTTTGTCCCGTTTGGAGGCTTCTTCTCCGAATCTCGCGCAAAAGATCATAGGCTTCTGTTGCAATGCTTCGGACGCGCCCTCTACCACTACAATGAGGACAGGGGCCGAGAAGTCTTCTTTCGAGCGACTCACTCGTTCTCTTTCTCGTCATCTGAACAAGACCAAGCTCACTGATTTTTAAGACGTTTGACCTCGCCTTATCGGTTTTTAATTCTTCTTGAAGGGCGCCAAAGACCCGGTCACGATCCTCTTGTCTTTCCATATCGATAAAATCAAGAACAATGATTCCGCCAATATTTCTGATCCGAAGTTGTTCCACAATTTTATTGATCGCTTCAAGATTAGTCTTAAGGATTGTCTCCTGAGCACTCATTTGGCCGACAAATTTCCCCGTATTAACATCAAATGACGTTAAAGCCTCCGTCTGGTCGATCACAAGATAACCTCCTGACGGAAGCTCAATCTTGGAACTAAGAGCATGTCCAATATCCATCTCGATGCCATAAACATCAAAAATCGGAGTCGCCTCTGAGTAAAGTTCGAGTTTGCTACTGGCACCGGGTATGGTTGCGTTTAAAAACCTCTTCAATTCCTGATATGCCGGCTCAGAATCAATGACGATCCGATCCATCTCGCTTGAGTATAGATCCCGCGTCGATTTTAAAATGAGGTCTAAATCATGGTGAAGTAGTGCAGGCGCTTTGGACCGTTTTTCTTTCCCGTAAATAGTACGCCACGTTTTTAGGAGATATTTTAAGTCTTTCTGTAGCAGATCATCGCTAACACCCTTAGCCGCCGTTCGAATGATCACACCAACATCTTCCGGCTTGATTTGTCGGATGATTTTTCGAAGCCGCGAGCGATCTCCCTCGTCCTCAATTCTTCGCGAAATCCCAATATGCGAAAAGTAGGGCATCAAGACTAAATATCGCCCAGGGAGTGAAATATATATCGTCACCCGGGCTCCCTTTGTTCCAATCGGAGCTTTGGCAACTTGAACTAAAACATCTTGCCCTTCCTTTAGCAATTTCTCGATAAATTGACGTGCCGCGTGTTTGATCGGAAGAGATTCCTCATCAATCTCCTGTCCTTCAAACTCAGCTTCATCCTCACTGCTCCCTCCAGACACCTTAAGATCTTTTGGATCGAAGACGTCGCCCCCGTATAAAAAAGCTGATCTCCCGAGGCCAATATTAGTAAAAGCCGATTGCATTCCTGGCAAAACCCGGACAATTTTTCCTTTATAAATATTACCTACAATACTTCGTTCTCGATGACGCTCAATAAAAATTTCCGCCACGCGTTCCTTTTCAAAGAGGGCTATTCGTGTTTCTGATTCGTTCGTATTAATAATAAGTTGCTTTTCAAGCATTCTTTAACCTTAATCCTTTAATGATTCTTTAAGATATTCAGTGATTGCGGTTGCGGCGCCGCATTGGTTGTGAATGTGGTCTAATAAACTTTGATCTTTTGTTTGGGCTATTAAAGCCTTTTGGCGCCACCACACTTCAATATCATTTGCCGATGTAACTACAGTCGCTAACCCCTTTTCCACCAGAAGACTCGCCTCGCGGCTATTTTTATGAAGCGGTCCGAAAGCAATAGGAAGT
Organism: uncultured Pseudomonadota bacterium; assembly: GCA_903832105.1. Taxonomy (GTDB): domain Bacteria; phylum Bdellovibrionota_B; class Oligoflexia; order Oligoflexales; family CAILAO01; genus CAILAO01. The sequence goes on from CAILAO010000948.1 coordinate 3,983, forward strand.
CCCCGACAAGCAGGTTCAAGCACATTATGCACCTTATTATGCATCGCGCCACCGACGATCGCGAGGTTGCCTACCCCATATATTTCCGCGAGTTTCCCCATGATATCAATAATAATCACGGCAGGTGGTTCAGACGGTTTATTAAAACCATTCCGTGAAGTCATTCTCGTTTCACTCGAAAGACTCGAAAGCTTGATCCAAGAAAGCCCTCTCTTCTCACATGCGTCCTTTATCCATTCGATCATAGAGCGACTCACATCGTGAGAAGCAATAACAACCTGCCAATCCTTGGCGAAGTGGTTCTTTTCGGAAGATTCCCTCTGCATCTTAAGAGATCGAAATGCATCCAACGCGCCTTCAATATCAGGGTGCCATGCGCTACCAATGACAAGACGATGCATATTTGAAGCGGTTCGCTCAAAAAGCGTGACCATGTCTTCCGCTGCCTTTTGCTCCTGCCGCGATCTTTCGAACACACGATCATACTTCGTATCCCCGACGACCGTGAGTTTTCGCGGAGAAAGAGAAAGAGTGCTTTCAAAATAATCGAGATCGGGCTTATCAACCAAAAATAGTCTCTCAAACTGATTAAGTAATCTTGATTTAACAAACCTCGCAAGAGACCAACGCCCAAAAGTACGACTCGCTGTACCATCGACCAATAAAAGGCGACTGCATGTTTTTGCGACAGCCACAAAAGCAGGCCAGTATTCGTGTCTCACGACGATGGCCGCCTCAGGCGCCAGCACAGAAAAAATTTTCTTCCAGTGCCACACGGTATCGATGGGGCACAGACGGTAGGGAACTTTTTCCTTCCTTGCCTCAGCAAAGCCAAAACCTGACCTTGAAAAAAACAAGACTTGAACCATCACGTCCCCTCGTTCTAACAATCTATCGATCATCGGGTGCGCTTGTTCAAATTCACCCGCAGAACTACAGAAGAAAAGAACAGCATGTCGAACGCTTCGTCTTTTCCTTTCAAGACCTTCGATCCATGCCCGGTCTATGTCTCGTCCTTCAAGTTGTTTCTTCCAAAAAGGACTAAAGATTGAGATGATCTTTATGACGAACGCTGCAAAAATGACAACGCACGAATAAAGATAAATAAGCCAAGAAATGTTGTTTTTGGATTTGTCTTTTCGACCCTTCATTTATTCTAACTCGCAACTCGGTCGATCAGTCACGAGACTGACCAAGTGATTAACAACTAATTCGATATCAAGAGTTTTAAAACACTTTTGATCGCCATAGCGGCAAGGCTTTTTGCCGTGCCTTGAGCATGGTCGGCAACCCAAACGAGAAGAAAACGCGCGGCTTGAAGGAAGTCTTGGCGGAAAACCAAAGGCTTCCACTGTCGGTCCGAACAAGGTAGAAACAGGGATACCAACCGCCTCCGCAATATGACCCAATGCTGAATCGTTGGTTAATAAACCTGAGCACTTCGTCAAGACTACCGCTGTTTCCAACAAGCTCCCTTCACCAGAAAAATTAACAATTGGCGCGGGCCAGGCAACGCGCTTTAGGATCTCGGTGCTAATAGAGGCATCGGCGTAATCCCCAAGAAAGAGAAGAGCGGGTAAATCAAGCTTTTTTTGCTTCAAGCGTTCTAGGATCGCAACAAAGACGTCTTCTGGAGCCCTTTTGGTTTCATGAGATGCCCCAACAGCTAAAGCAAGCCGCTTCGGATGAGATCCTAATTCGTGGAAGCGCCCGCAAAGCTCCTCAAAAACAGCATCCCTTGTAACTTGTGGAATAGGAAGCCTTGGCTCAGGTTTAAACGACGCTGGATCTTTGCAACCCCCATGGGTTTTTGCACTTACGATCCGCTTAACTCCTAGAGCAAGAGGTGTCAGCATCATATCATATTGAAAAGTTTTCGGTTGTTTCATGTGTTCGGGAAGTTGGAAGATACGACCCCGAAGCCTCGCCATGAACACCATAAATGATCTTGCAAATGACCTCTTCTTCGCCCTGAAAATGGGAGCCTTTGTCCTTCGCTGAAGCCCCCTGCAAAAGAAGTAAGCTCTCAAATTCGTCTGCAAGTTAATAATCAGGTCTGCGCGTTCAACCTTTCCAAAAAGTTGCTGCCATTCTCTACGCTGAAGGCGCCGAGGTACCGTTATGCAGCGTACATGGGGATAGGCACCCTTAATTAAATCAAGGGAAGGAGGTCTTCCAAACCACGTAACACGCATCGGAATGGCCATTTTCTCCAGTAAATCAAGGCAAACCGAAGCGAGAACGACATCTCCAATGCTGCTTGTTCGATAAATGCAAATATGCAAGGTAGAGCTGTTTTGAAACTCTGTCATAGAGCCCGGTAGTTTACAAAGATTTTCACTCTTTCGCAATTGATAAAATCTAAAAAAAAATATGTGTTTTATTTAATTTCAGTCAGTTGTCGGAACGCGCTTACATGCAACCTTAAAAATTTCTTAAGATTATAAAAAAGATGCCGATGGGGCCTATGACAGTATAGATTTTTACGGGTTTTCTGAAAAGGAGTTCGCTTTGGCCGGTAAAAACACATTGTTACAGCCTGGGGAAGTCCTCTTTAAAGCGGGGGATGCTTCGGATGGTATGTACATCATCCGTCGCGGCGAACTGCAAGTTTACCTCGAACAAAGCGGCAAGCAAGTCGCTCTGGCCAACATCAATGACGGGGGCATCATTGGGGAGATGGCTCTCTTCGACCAAAAGCCGCGCTCAGCCTCGGTCAAAGCTACTAAAGAAACGGAAGTATCCCAGATCACAAGCGAAGACTTCGGAAAACTAATGAAACAAATCCCAAAGTGGTTTGTGACGCTAATGTCCTCCTTATCAACACGTCTAAGACAAACCAACGAACGGCTTCAAAGACTCGAAGGTATGTCGACGCAGAAAACAAGACCCTTCATGTCCATCAACCGCCTCATTCATGTCCTCATCCTCTTGTGGCATAAAGGAGGCGAAAAAGAGGGCCGCGAATGGACCATCGAAAAGGATAAAACCCTTAGCGACATTCGAGAGATGTTTGATGAAGATCCTGTTAAGCTCAAGTCTTTTCTGGATATCATGGCTAAATATAGGATTATTATTCAAAAAACAGGTTCTTACGGAAACGCGGTTGTTCTTTCTCTGCCTAATCGCGGCATATTGGAGAGGCTCAACTCTTTTATAGTTGAATACGTGAAAAAGTGCCCAACTCAGCCTTGTTTGTCTGATGGCGCCATTAATATGCTTAAAGCATTCGCAAATGCCGCAAAAACCTCGGCCTATGACACCGTTAGCCTTTCTGTCGCAGAGATTCAAACGGAAGGCAAAAAAATGAACCTTGAAACCAAGGATTGGCAAAAAGAAATTGGTCAAGTTAAGTACATCGGCGGTGATGTTGCGGTCGTTAAAACCTCCGATGGTTCGCCCGGCTTTAAGGGGCAGAAAAAAGACCTGGCCATCCTCATCCTTTTCCACGAGGTTATGAGCGAGCTATCAAAGGCCAACCTTGCTTAGGACGAGTCCTAAACCCTAACAACTCACGTTGACAATCCGCGTCCAGATTTGCTAACAAGGCATCTCTGCTCGATTTTTAGCGGCGATGCTGTTTTTTTTTGTGAACTCACAGGTTGTAATAGAGGTTAACCCATGAAATCCTCAGTGGAAAATGTAAATTCAGTCCAACTGCGTCTCAACATCGAACTCCCGGCGGATACCGTTCGAGAAACCTTCGACAAGATTTTTCAGAAAATTCAAAAGAATGCGAAAGTTCAGGGCTTCAGACCTGGGAAGGCGCCTCTAAATATCGTTAGACGCTTATATAAGGATAATGTCGCAGCGGAAGTTAACGAATCACTGATTAAAGAGTTTCTTTTTAACGCGATCGAAGAACACAAAATAAGACCGGTATCACTTCCCGTCATCGAGAGACTTGATGATCCAAATCCAGAAAAACCTTTTTTATTCACGGCACTGATTGACATCATGCCTGAGATCAAAATCACGCAGCACAAAAACATTCCGATTACTTGCGAAACCTTCGAGGTTTCTGATGAATCAATATCCCACGAGCTGGCCTCGCTCCAGAAAATGCACGCAAAAACAAAGGAGCTGGACGTTGGAGCGGTTGCCACTAAAGAGATGGTCGCCGTGATTTCGCACACAGCTTCGACGGATGGACACCCGCTTGATGACATGAAAGCTGACAATCTATCTGTGGAGCTTGGAAAAAATCAGCTATTCGCCGACCTTGAAAATGCCATTATCGGCATGAAATCCGGCGAGGAAAAAGATGCGACGATCACATTGACCAAGGACTTCCCCGACAAAGGTCTCGCTGGAAAAACTCTGACCTTTCACCTCACTCTTCACAGCCTAAAAGAACTTGTCCTTCCGGAGCTGGACGATGAATTCGCAAAGGATGTACGCGCAGAATCTCTCGACGACTTAAAAACGAAAATTCGCGAGAACCTTCTTGCCTATGCTGAAAAATTGAGACGTAACCGTCTTGAATCACTCCTCCTCGATAGGATTTCAGAACTTCATCCTTTTGATGTTCCTCCGTCTATGGTCGATGAAGTCATCGATGATATCATCAGAGAAGAGGCCTCGCGTTGGCCCGAGCACGTTGATGTGAAGAAAATGATGGCCGATGATGACTACAGAAAATCGATCCTTCCCGTTGCAAAAAAACGCGCGAGAAACACCCTCATCTTGGCTGAGGTCGCGAAGCAGGAAAACATCATCGCAACCGAAGAAGAAATCACAAAGTTATTTGAATCAAACTATCGACTCACTAAAGAACAAGAGAAGAAGCTTGGGCTTAAGAAGATCGATACACTCGCGCGAAACCTAAAATCCCGCATCAAAGAGAGTTTGATTTTAAGCAAAGCGGTCAATTTTCTAGTTGAAAACGCGATTATCACGGATAAACCAACTAAGATCTAAAACCGATAAGCCTGCTTCTTAATCAAGAAGGATCACAAAAATGGTCACGCTTCCAGGGGTGGCGTTTGTTGGGACAAGGTCCTCTATAAGTGGCGATCACGCCTGGTTTTCGAGACCCCAGCCTTGACGGGAAATTTAGTGCTTAAAATGCCTCTCTCCCGTAAAGACCATTGCGATTCCAGCCTCATCGGCTGCCTTGATAGAATCCTGATCTCTCACCGAACCGCCAGGCTGAATGATGGCGGTTATTCCTTTTGACGCGGCATAAAGCACCGTATCGCTGAAGGGGAAGAAAGCCTCGCTCGCCATGATACCCCCTTGAAGATTGTTTCCTTCTTCCCCCGCCCTCTCTGCTGCAATCTTTGCCGAATCGATTCGATTCGTTTGCCCAGCACCGACACCGAGTGTTGAGAGGTTTTTGGCGTAAACAATCGCATTGGATCGTACATGCTTTACAACAGTCATACCAAAAACGAGATCATTCCATTCTGCGGAAGTTGGCTGCTTCTTTGTGACGACTTGCCAACGATCTTGCGGCACACAAAAGTGATCTGGCGTTTGGACAAGGAATCCCCCCAATGCTGTGCGAACTGCTAGCGATGTTAAATCAATACCACAGTGTTCGCTTTGATGATGACTCTCCAGGGGAGCAGCATTTGTTGTTAGGCGTTTTGAGATGACAAGGCGAAGATTCTTCTTTGTACTAAAAAGATCCAGCGCTTCTCTTGAAAACGAAGGTGCCGCGATACACTCAAGAAAAATTGAACTCATTTTCTCGGCGGTTTCAATATCGATCTCTCGATTAGTGGCTATAATTCCGCCAAAAGGAGACTTTCTATCGGTTGCAAAGGCCCGCTCATAAGCATCGGCAAGGCTAAACTTCTCTTGAGACGCGATCGTCCGCAGGGCTTTTGAGGGACCAAAATTCTGCGCCACACCGCACGGGATCAGGTGTTTCACAATGACCACAGCAGGCGTATCGAATTCGCAGGCAAGTCCTATAGCGGCATCGAGATCCAACATGTTATTATAAGAAAGTTCCTTCCCTTGAAGCGCTTCAAATTCAAAATCTTGGGAATCTCCAGTCCCAGAGGACTTTCCTCTGTAATTTGCCCCCAGAGGAACATAAAATGCGGCTTGCTGGTGGGGATTCTCTCCGTATCGGAGTATCTTTCCCCGCCTAAGCGATAGCGTCATGACTGGTGGAAAATCCTCACGTTTGGTGGTTGTATCATCGGCAAAATACGATGAAATATCTCGATCAAATTCCGCGACAGCGGAAAATGCCTTGTGTGCGAGTAGCCTCCTAAAAGAAGTCGTCACTTCTCCTGCTTTTAGCTTCTGAAGTACTAATGGATAGTCGTTTGGATCGACAATCGGCAATACATGCAAAAAATTCTTCGCCGCGGCCCTCAAAAGCGTCACGCCACCGATGTCAACAAATTCAATGGCAAGTTCGAGAGGTAACTTTTTTTCAACTGCTTCTTCGCGAAATCTATATAAATTGCACACAACGATCGCGATGGGCTGGAGTCCGAACTTTTTAACGTCTTCGAGGTGTTTCGGATTATCTGGGTCTGCGAGAATGCTCCCGTGAATCTTCGGATGCAGCGTTTTCACCCTGCCCTCAAGCATCTCTGGCGCACCCGTAAAATCCGCAACTTCTTGCACTTGAAGTAACCCTGCTTTTCTCAGGGTCGCAGCCGTACCCCCGGTTGATAAAAGGGAGTATCCAAGGTCGATCAAACCCTTGCCAAATTCGACAATTCCAGTTTTATCCGTAACTGAAATCAACGCGACAGGATCTTTTCCGAGTTGCACAGGATGATTTTTCTCTTTCACGACCAATTCTCCTTTAATCTTTTTCAGTCCTTTTCAGTCCTTGATAGGCCTTAATCTTTGCAACGTTTCCTTGAGCTGTTTCTCAACTCCTATTTCAGATGGATCATAATACTTTTTGCCTTTTAAAGGCTCGGGAAGATAGGTCAGCGCCTTCGCGCCCTCCAGATCACTATGAGCATAAGCATACTGTTTGCCATAGCCAAAAGACTTCATGAGTTCTGTCGGCGCATTTCTGAGGTGAAGAGGGATCTCAAGAGCGCCCAGCTCCCTCACATCCTCCAAAGCCATATCAATCGCCAAATAAGAGCGGTTACTCTTAGGCGAAGATGCCAGATAGGTTGTAACTTGTGAGAGAATAATGCGTCCCTCGGGCATACCCACCATGTGCACCGCTTGAAGACCACTTGTTGCAATAAGCATTGCCATCGGATTTGCGTTGCCTATGTCTTCACTTGCGGCAATCACGAGACGTCGCGCGATAAAAACAGGATCCTCGCCAGCCTCAATCATACGTGCGAGATAATAAACAGCCCCATCGGGGTGACTCGCCCTGATTGATTTGATAAAGGCGGAAATCGTATCATAGTGCTGGTCACCCGCCCTGTCATAGCGAATCGGAAGCGTCTTCGAAAGTTCTCCGAGAGCTTCGACTGTAATCTCATCCACATTTTGAGGGGCGGCCAGAATCACAGCTTCCAGAAGATTGAGTCCTCTTCTTGCATCTCCAGAAGAAGACTTCGCAATGATGTTAAGAGCTTCAGTTGATATGCTTTTCCGTTCTCCCGGAACGACCGATGTTTCAAGAGCTGATTTTAGTATGTCAACGAGAGGTTCGGGCTTAATGGGTTCAAACTTAAAAACAAGACTTCTTGAAAGAACCGCGCTATTTACTTCAAACGAAGGGTTTTCAGTTGTCGCTCCAATAAACTTGATCGCCCCAACTTCGAGCGATGGAAGAAGCACATCTTGTTGATTTTTATTGAGACGATGAATTTCGTCCATAAAAAGAAGCGTCGCTTTTTTCCCACTCTGCTGATTGGCGACCGAATCATCTATGATGGATCTGATGTCCTTTACACCCGCATTAACGGCAGAGAGAACCCTGACTTCTCTTTCCGAATGCCTCCCAATAAGAAAGGCTAACGTAGTTTTACCACTTCCTGGGGGGCCCCAAAAAATAAGAGAGGTGAAGCGATCTTGCTCGACCAGTCTCGTAAGAGGTTTTTCTCGTGACCAAATATGATCTTGTCCGAGGAAGTCTGAAAACTTCTGAGGGCGTGCCCTTTCTGCAAGAGGACGTTCCAGCATAAAGCCTCCTAGTTGGCAACAGAAACTGATCATGCAGCATAGCACTAGCCAAGGCGGGCGTCATGCAAAGAATATTCCTTTAATTTCAAGGAAGTAAAGGTTGCGCGCGGTTAGAAAATGCCCACGGATAGCATGATCGAATAGTTCGATCATGCATGTCGCCCCGCAGGCGATGTAGAATCAGTACCCACGAGGATTTGGCACGGGATCAGTCGGCAATCGCTGCGTTTCCAGCATCCCGAACCAGGTGCAACCAGTATTTTGTTCTTTAAGCTCAACAATACGGCGATCAAAAATTCCAGGACCGACTGGCATATCGATCCAGTTAAATTCATGCCCGTCGCCTTTAACAAAATTCAGCTCTTTGACAGCTTCAATATCTCGAACATTTTTAATCTGGTTATATGAAAGAAGATTGACACTCTCTTTTTCCCCGTCAGCCGCCAAAAAGACCCCCGAAGTCGCATTGCGTTTTACGAAATCATTCATCATGCTAGCCGCAAGAGCCCCCGGTTCGTTATGGTTTAGAAGCCCGCTGATGTAGCCCGCGAAACTTTCCCGTCCGCACCCGTTTTGTCCCGGCGTTGCTGGATGAAGGGAAATGTAATCATATTGCATATGCATGGTAAGCAGTTTTTCAAAGTCTATAATATCGAAACAGAAGTTTTTTACCGCGACGATGTTGATGATCGACCGCTCTAGGCCGCCAATAAGAGAAGTAATTTGATATTTTCTAGTTTTGCCCTCATAAGTCAAAGTGAGAGTCGATGGGTTACTCTGCGTTGCATCGAGGCTGAAAGGGAATTCCCCAAGGGCAAGACCAGGGATGTCGTTATCAACCTCAAAATTCCCTTTAGCGCCACCAAGTTTACACATTTCTTCCATATCTGGGTCCGCAGGGTTTTCGCAGGTATCTGTTTGAGCGAAATGCGTCAAAAGATCCCATAAAGACCCTTTTCTTTTGAAGCCCTCTCTTCGGTCAACTCGCTCCGTGTTTTTAACGAATAGTTGATAGCTGATTTCAGCGATTTCAGATCGACCGATAGCACCTAAACCCGGAAAAGTTTTTGCTTGCTGTCTTGCGAATGTAAAGCTTTTGATACGTGCCGAATCACTCGAAGGCCCCTCAGGATACCAGCCGATATCTAGCATGGATTTCTTCTCTTTTTTTCTATCCTCCCAGCCGACACTAAGATCCTTATCGGCAAATGGTGCTGCAAAATTAAAGATACGTGTATCGGCCTTACTGATAAGAGCAATAGACATATCGTTAAATCCAATGCCGAACATCTCGCCTCCAACCACGTGAGCCCACGGAAATGTCGCCCCTAGATCATTTGTGGCATGATTGCCCCCGCCGAAAACGATCGTCACTTCTTCTCCGTCATCACTCTTGGCCTTCCCTACCGCCACCAGGTTCTCATAACCACCGTCTATCCTAGAACAATGTCCCCCAGACAATACCCGATCACTAATACCCTTTGCCCTCGACC
>CAILAO010000949.1 GCA_903832105.1 uncultured Pseudomonadota bacterium
AAGACGCTGCGAATGGCGCGACTATCCAAACGGCTAAAGTGACACCCCAGAGCGATTTTTGAAAGAAGGCAAGCTAGAGAAAAAACGCCAAATGTCAAAAAAATCGCAACCCAAAAGGAGACCCAAAATAATGACATCATCACCAAACAAACAACGAGCAAGGGATCAAAGACGCCTTAATATTCGCATGTCCGAACAGGAACTAGCCCAATTAAAAAAAGACGCCGAGGCCCTCGGGCAAAGTATTCAATCCACAATGAAAAAGATCTACTTCAAGGCCAGCATTTATCATCCGGTTTTTGACAAAGATGGTACCGACAGGGTTCTCGCCGCGCTGTCTCAAATTGGAAACAACATGAACCAAATTGCAAAAAAATTGAATACTGGCTTTGCCGAAGGTTTCCACTCTCACCTCACGGAAGCACTCGAAGGGTTACAGTCGCTAAAAGCTTTTGTTGGAGGATTTTATGGCCATAATTAAAATCAAATTTGTGACGCATGCACAAAATCTTTTGAACTATGTGATGACAGGGCGTGGTCCCGGCGACAGCATCGATGCGCACAATTGCTATTGGGACACAGCACACCTTGAATTTGAAGAAATCAGACGCCTTCGCTATGGAAAAGGTAGCATTCAGGCGGTTCATGTGATGCAAAGCTGGGGTGAAAATGAAAGCAAAACGCTCTCGGCGGATGAGTTCAATTCTATCGGAAAAAAGTTAGCTGAAGAAAAATTTCCAGGACACGCCTTTGTCGTTGTGACTCATACCGAGACCTCCAAAACTCACAATCATATTGTTGTTTGCCCGTGGCACTCGGAGACTGGCAAAAAAATCGAAAATAAAAAGTTTCAGCTATACGAATTAAGGGCTACGAGTGACAAACTTTGCCAAGAAAAGGGACTTTCTGTCATCAATAAAGCATCCAAAGATCGAGAGGCCGGGCTACCAGACGTCGTTAAAAAGATGATCAAGTTTAACGGAAAATCATATCTTCTTGATCTTTGCGAGAAGGCTGATTTTGCGCGGGCTTGGGCTACAAATTATGGCGAGTATGTGGCGGCCATGGGAAGTTTCGGGCATTCCGTGAGAGTGGAAGATAAAACCATCACGTATTTTTATCCTGGCAAAGATCGAGGAAAAAGAGGTGATAAGCTCGGGAAAAAATATGACAAGCCTGGCCTTGAAAAAGCGTTCCGCGAAAACGATATGCGGTACGAAACTTATCCGGAGCTGAGAGATTTCATTCACGGAAAAATGCAGCAACTAAAGCAAAACCCTGACTCTAAATTGGCGCTGGCAAGTGAACTAAAAGAAAAGTCCAGAGGTGCCTTTGTTGAAGGAAAAGATTACGCCGCATTTACGAAAAGGGATCGCGCATCAAACCCGGCTTTGTATCCGCATGAGCTTGCACTCAAGAACTGCATGTTTCCAATTTCTGAGATCGCGCGTGCCAGAGGAAGTAACATCATCGAATACTGCAACGTCAACAAAATCCTTCTGGAAAAAGATACCGATGGCTCTTGGACGATCAAGGGCCGCCCGTATGTGAAGTTATCTGAATACGAATGGATCAATAAGAAAAATAGAACCAGAGGAAGTCTTATCGAACTTGTGGCCGCGCACAAGGGAATAACGCTCATTCAAGCCATCGCCGATATCAATCACAACCCACGGCTTCTACTTCTTGAATCCAAATTTGGGGAGCAAAAGAGAACTTTCACGTCATTTTATATTCCATCGGCAGAACGATCCGGTACGGCTGAGGGTATTGGAAAAGTAGCGTTTTTCCTGCGCGGTCATGGCATAAGCGGAGATTTTGCGGAGGCTCTCTTAAATTCTGGTCAGATGCAGGTCGGACGTCACGGAGTGATAAGGCTATTTGGAAAAGATGATGACAGGGGGGCTGTTGATTATCACCAGGACAAGGATCAAAAGTGGCATCATGAGACAAAGGGCGTGCCTACGCGACCATTTTTTTCTCATCCTGGGAAAGGGCGCGAGGGTTACATTTTCACTGATCCGTTAAGTTTCCTTAAACATCGCGGTGAAAATCCATTTTTAAAAAATTCTCGAAGCGAGGGTTTTCTCTGTCTGATGGCGCCTGACGACAAAATCGTCGATCACTTCATCAACGAAAATCAAAACATTGCGCGTCTAAAAATAATCTCAGGCTCTAAAAAACTAGACCACGCAGCCGAACTTGATTTCTTCAATAATCTTAAAGAAAAATATCAAAAACTTGGCGTCAGCGTAGAAAAATCCGGACCAGAACGGCTACCCAAGGGGGTCGAAATTGACATCCCATTTCACGGATTATGACGCACGCGTAACCCTTTAAAAATAGGGCCGAAGAAGATTATAGAGAGAAAGGAGAAAAGGTGCTATGGTGACTTCAAATAACGTTGCGGCGATGAATTTTCAAGACATCGGTGGCAACGCGCTCTTTGAAAATGGAATAGGACTTTTGACTGTAGAGCAATTAGCGGGTGCGTTAGGGTTTGCTCCCAAAACTCTTCGTAATTGGGTCGCATTAAGGGAAATTCCCTTTGTTAGAATTGGCCGAAGGACGATGTTTAGGATTGAGAGCATTGGTACGTGGCTGAAAAGAAAGGAAAGTAAGCCATGGCAGTAACCAGACGCAAAGGAAGAAAGAAACCATTTATGGCGGACATGTACATAGATGGTGTTAAGAAGGAATCGAAGTCGTTCTCCACCGCAGCAGAAGCTTATAAATGGCACGATGCAAAGAAGGCAGCGTATGAAAGCGGTCAAATTAAAGCTGAAATTAAATCAGGAGGATTTACTTTTGGTGATTGTATTAAAGCGTACATGGGCCATAGCGAAGGCTACCAAAAGCTGAGAATGTCTTCGCAGCAATCCATGGAGGCAAGGATGCCTCACTTTTTGGAGTCGCCAATAGTGCACACGAAGATGGCGGATTTTACCGATCTGGCCGTTGATGAGTGGTTTGATTGGATCTTAAAACATCCGACAGCAAAGAATCCTGGCAGAAAAAGCTTTAAGATCGAGCTGAAGTATCTAACTTCAATTTTGAATTGGTATCGTAATTACAAGAATAGTCAGTTTGTGGTTCCGATAGTCAAAAAGCATCGTGACCGAGCTAAGTTCAAGAAGGTCAAACCCCGCAGGAAGGATTATTTCATACGACCGGAGGATATTAAACCTTGGGTTAACTGGCTTGAGTGCCATAGAAGTGATCCTGTTTACTATAGGCTCGCAAAATTTCTTCTTCAAACCGGAACTAGGGTTGGAGAGGGTAGCGGGGTCTGTTGGGATGTAGTTGATCTGGAAAGAGGCGAGATTTATATCACGAGGACGATGAGCTGGGATCATTGGACGAGAAAGCCCTATGTTGAAGATAGGGTAAAAACCGAGGACTCGGATGCAATCATTAATATGACACCTGATCTTATTCAGATGTTTAGGAAGATCAAGGCGGAAAGAGAACTTCGAAAACGACCAGATGACCAGAAAGAGTCTTCATATGACCTTGTATTTGTGAACTTGAAGGGTGGGATGCTTCGCTACAATGCGATCACATCTGCTTTTAATGCTGGATTTAAAGCTCTGGAACTACCTTGGAGGGCGACACACATATGCCGTCATACTCAAGGAACAATAGGGCTCATGGCAAACAACGGAAATATTGCTAAAGTCCAAGCAACATTGAGGCAAGGTGATCGTAAAACGACTGAGGGTTATGCAAAAGCAATAGCCTGTCTTGATAAATCCACTGTGATTAATGCGGCTAAAGTTATGGGGTTTGAGGAAGCACCAGAAGAAGCAAATGCCGCAGCAATGTAAGTTTCCTCGTATTTGCTCTGCCTTGTACGTCTAAAGTTTTCCACATAATCTTGGAAGTGGCCTTTTCTGGGGTGCAAGAAAGCATCCCAGAAAAAAGACACACTTCGGCCTTCTTGCTCGCCCGACAGTACTTTGCAAAGTATTGCAGGAGCACGAGGGGCGAAACGATCTAGCTGAAACAAAAGGTGTTTTTGGCTGTAAAAAAGCGGAGACATTCGTCACTTCCATGGTCACTTCCAAAATCACTTCCAGAGTTGTTTTGAGATTAAAATTTGAAATTGATTTCAAGAGGTTGGGGGAAAAGAAACGGAGAGAGTGGGAGTCGAACCCACGGTAAGGGTTACCCCCTACAACGGCTTAGCAAGCCGCCGCCTTAAGCCACTCGGCCATCTCTCCGTAAAGCACAATGACCTCTCACACTTGGGACAGCGGAGGGAGAGGGATTCGAACCCCCGGTACGACAAGCGTACAACGGTTTTCAAGACCGCCGCTATCGACCACTCAGCCATCCCTCCAAAATCTTGGAGCGTGAACAATCACCACCCGTAAAAGGTAACAGGCACAAGCTAAATAATCAAGTTTTAACAGTTTTAAGTTGCCTTTTCTGGGGGTGTTTCTTCGGGATAAACCCCCGTGAAGCAGGCATAACAAAAAGACTTTTGCGACCCCTCACCCAAAGCCTGTTTTAAGCCTTCAAGACTCAAAAACGCAAGAGTATCAGCCCCCACAAACTGTCTAATCTCTTCAACAGTCATCCTACTTGCCAGAAGCGAGCTCTTCTCTGGGGTATCAATGCCAAAATAGCAAGGATCTGTGATGGGAGGCGATCCGATCCGAAAGTGGATCTTGGATGCCCCCGCCCGCCTCAGCATCTTTATGATCTTTGCAGCGGTCGTTCCTCGCACAATCGAGTCATCGACCACAACAACACTTCGATCTTTGAGGACCCGTTTTACGGGATTAAGTTTGAGTCTGACTCCAAAATCCCGAATAGCCTGCGAGGGTTCAATAAACGTCCGCCCTACATAATGATTTCGAATAAGCCCCATCTCGAAAGGCAGCCGTGACGCCTCCGCATAGCCGTATGCCATAGGGAGTCCCGAGTCAGGAATGGCAATTACAATGGCGGCATCTTTGGCTGGGGCTTCTTTAAACAGCCGGTGCCCAATTTGCCTCCTAAGATAATACATCTCATCACTACCAAAAAGCCGGCTGTCGGGCCTCGCAAAATAGATCGGCTCGAAGGAGCAATAGGCTGATTTTCTCTTCTGCAGCGGATAATATGAAGATATTTTCTGGGTAACATCGATCTCTACAATTTCACCAGGCTCTACTTCCCGTAAAAATTCTGCTTCGATAAGGTCAAACACACATGTCTCGCTCGCTACGATATGAGCATTGCCACGTCTTCCAAGCACTAAAGGTCGAAAACCAAACGGATCTCTTATGGCAAAAAGTCTGTCTTTTGACAACACTACGAGTGAATATGCGCCCTTGACCTGTGCCATAGCCTCCGCAATCCGCTCTCGAAGGTTTTGCTTTTGAGATCTCGCAATCAAGTGCATAAAAACTTCGGTGTCTGAAGTCGATTGAAAAATACTCCCTGCAATCTCAAGTTCGCGGCGAATCGCGGTCGCGTTTGTCAAATTGCCGTTATGTGCGATAGCAAGCCGTCCGATTGACGTTCTAAAAAAGAAAGGTTGTACGTTTTGAAAAAGACGTCCGCCATATGTCGAATACCGCACATGACCTATGCCGGAAGTGCCAGGAAGCTCCGAGAGAATATCACGGTCAATACCATCAGAGACCAGACCAAACGACTTATGATCGTAAAATCGTCCATCCGGAGCGGGAGTTCCTTCGGGCGTTTCAGGCGAAGCCGTCACGATCCCACAGGCCTCTTGGCCTCGATGTTGCAACGCATAAAGGCCGAGATAAACGAGATTTGCAGCTTCAGCATCACCTATGACGCCAACAACACCACACTCTTCTTTCATCGAATCCATATATTCTCACTTCAATCGCAAGACCGCTATGTCCTACGCGGATCAAGAACCCTCTGAATATCCTTCACATCGATCGACCACTCTTCGAATAAAAACTGCGACGTTTCATCCAACACGAGTTTTCCAATTTCAGATGCACATGCGTCCTTCATATCTAGAACCAATTTTTTAAACTTAGAAAGACTCTCATCACTCACACTTACAATATACGCCCCGTGAACTTCACCTAAATACCATAAAAGTTTCTGCTGCGGTTCACTCGCTTCTCTCCCCAATGCGGACCACACGTTGCCAAGCTTTAACTCAAAACCAAAACCTTTCACACTACACATCTTTGCAAGACATCCCGCGATACCACCCCCTCCGACGTCACGCGCTGTTTCTATTAAACCCTGACTAATTGCCTTCCGCAAAAACTGCATAATCTCACGTTCAGCTTGCCAATGAATCTCTGGAAGTTCTGCATCAGTGAGCGTCTCAGATACGATCTTTTCGACAAGAGATCCCGCAAAAGAAGGTTTCATCTTTTTTGAATAAATTAGAAATACATATCCAGGATTCATGAAGACACTGGGAGGAGTATTCCGTACGTCGTCAATTTTTCCAACCATACCGATCATTGGCGTCGGATAAATGCTGCTTCCATCTGTTTCATTATAAAAACTAACGTTACCACTCACGACTGGAATTTCGAGATTTTGACATGCGTCACTGATGCCATCAACCCCTTCCGAAAATTCCCACATAACATGTTCATTCTCAGGATTTCCGAAGTTAAGACAATCAGTAATCGCGAGGGGCTCTCCCCCTGTCGCAGCAATCATGCGAGCTGATTTTAACACCGCGTGCGCCGCACCCAGTCTTGGATTTAAATAACAGTAACGTTCATGACACGCTGTTGCCATCGAAACACCTAAATAAGGCTTATCCGTCGTAAGATCCGACCGTATCCATTGTACTGCGGCGCCCTGACCTTCGGGACCCAGGACCGTCTTTGTTCCTATGTGATGATCGTATTGATCATAAATCCACGGCTTTTCAGCTGTATCTTTTAGAATGTCCAGAAATGTTTCACGAACATCCCGTTTCACAATCTTTGTTGCAATATCTTCTTGGAGCTTCTCAGGAGAATTTTTTCTCGTTACACGAGCCTTAATTGGTCTTGAATAAAGCGGCGCACGATCGGTTAATGGCGCAACGGGGACATCAACTTCGAGACGGTCTTGATAAACAATCTGAACCCGCCCCGTGTCAGTCACCCTACCGATGACACCGTAAGCGAGCTGCCATTTTTCAAGAACCGCAGCTAGATTTTCCCAATGCTCTGGCTTAATCACCATCAGCATACGTTCTTGAGATTCTGACAGCAAAATCTCATAAGCGGTCATGTTGCGCGCACGGAGAGGAACGTAACCAAGATCAAAAAAGATTCCATTGCCAGCTCGACCCGCCATTTCAAAAGAAGATGATGTAAGACCGGCCGCTCCCATGTCCTGAAGGCCT
>CAILAO010000950.1 GCA_903832105.1 uncultured Pseudomonadota bacterium
GTCTCAGGACAAGTCTTTTGCTGAAGGTAATGGAGCATCACGCCTATATTTTTCTCTACACCAGCGATTAGAGAATCGACCTCCCCGGAAACATCCTGGCTGAACAATAATTGCTTGGGGTCGATCTTCCCCTGTTTGACATATTGGTTATTGACCAGGATGAGATGAGAACGCCGGATCTTGAGTCCTGCGCCTTCGTAGCAATACTTTTGGAAAGCAAGATCGTGGTAGTGAGTATCCTTAGCCTCCGTGGAGCTCTTCACCTCATGGATATCCCAAGATCCGTCTTGGTTAGGTGTCAGGATGTCCGGTCTGGCAAAAGTCTGACCACAGCTGAAGGCGGCTTCAAAAAGAGGTTTCCGCTTCGGCACCAATTCCTGGGTCTTCTTGAGAATGGCATCGAAATCATCAAACCCTTCTATTTCAACGCCGCCCGGAAAGAGCGTTCTGGCCATGGCCGTCACGTCATTCCCTTGGTCAAACTTTGCCTGGGTCTGGGGATCTGTCTCAGGGAATTGATCCTCGGCGTGGTAGGACATCCACAGGAGCTTGGGACATCGCAATCCCGTAAGGTACTTACTCTTGGATAGACGGAGCTGGGATCTATTTTTCACGTAGCGCTTTTTTAATATTATTAACCAATTGGTCTTTTCCGCCTTTAACACGATTTAAAAATGGCAATCCGATAAAATCGATTCTTCGTCTGGCTGTAATGATCTTTCCAGTCCAAATATTATTCTTTTTTTTGAGATTGGTACATTCTTTAAATTTTTTAAAATGGTTCTCGAATCCAGAAAAGCCGTTGAAAAAAACATGGTTTTTAGGATTAAGATAGTCGAGCATTTTGATCAAGATTTGAAAATAGGTTCGCTCATACTTCACCTCGTTGTTAACTGTAAGTCCGCCCGTCCCTGATGAATGGTACGGGATAAGCTCCAGAGCTATCACATTTTTGTGTAGCCATTCCCACGTATTGTCGACTTTCCTTTCGCTTTGATACTTCCTCAAGAAACTACAAATATGGGCATAGTACTTGATGAGTCCTTTCTTTGTTCGTGTCCTTGTCGCGGTTGTTGGGAAAAACTCTTTAAAAATATTCTTATAACCCTCGAACAACCCCCGTCTTTCGAGAAACTCTCGTTCGCTTTTCCACATCGCTGTCTGTTTTGAATCGAAGCTTATATTAATTCCAATATCGAATCCTGGATTTATTCCAACAAAGACGTACTTTGCCTCTGGCTTGCTGATATCCCCAGAAAAATAGACGGGGTATACTTTTTCCTTAGGGAAAATGCCAAAATCCTCATTGATCTGTTCATAAACTGATCCTTTTAAAAAGTATCTATCAAAACGTTTTTTCTCATAATCTAAAAGCTTTTTGATGAATCGCAGGCCTTCATCACCTTTGATTTTTTTCAAGAACCTGGGAAAATCATCCATGTCCGCCTCGCTTTTTATACGCCGTTTTTAATGCTCACCGGCTGTATGCAAGCACAGAAAAAGGCTCACCGCAAGAACAAACACGAAGCCGTGCTTCGTGCTTTTAATCAAAGCAAAAGCCCGGTTAGGCGGAAATACCTATAGGGTGAGGTTGTATATAAAAGGAAGGCGGAATGCGTCAGAGCGGCACGCTTTAAGTGCTGTTTTAAAAGTCCCGGGATTAAACAAGAAGGAATGCTTTGAAAAACAAC
>CAILAO010000951.1 GCA_903832105.1 uncultured Pseudomonadota bacterium
ATAATAACTGGCCGACTTCCTTTAACGTCTTTAATATCATGAATGGGCATGATATAGGTTGTTGAGGATAGGAGAGCGTTTCAAGTGACACTGCTAAAAATAGTAAAATGGCCAGCAAAAGTACTGGAAACCCCAGCATCCAAGGTGACCGTTTTTGACGAAAACCTTAAAATTTTTACGACGGATATGCACGAGACAATGGCCGCCTCAGGAGGCGTCGGACTTGCAGCCAATCAAGTTAATGATCTGCGAAGGATCATCACGATTTGTATCCCGTGGTTCGAACCAAAAGTCAACGACGAAGATCCGGCCTCTGATACTGAACAGGAGGGTTCAGAAAAAAAAGAGTGGTGGCATGATAAACGATTTACTTTCGTCAATCCCACAATTGTAAAAACCGAAGGGCGCTGCCGCGGACAGGAGGGCTGCCTTAGTTTTCCTGGTACCTACGAAATGATTGAACGCTTTCTCACATGCGATGTTAAAGCACAAGATGAGATGGGTTCACCCTTTGAAATCCATGCAACAGGGCTTTTTGCCATTTGTTTGCAACATGAAATCGATCATATTAACGGCGTTGTTTTTTTAAAGCACATGTCTCGTCTAAAGGCTGGTTTGATCAAGAGAAAACTGGCGAGGCAGAAGGAGTTTGATGAAGGAGATCTAGAACTGTGACACGCGCACGCCAAAAGTCAAAGACTCCTCTTATAATCGCTCCTTCGATTCTTTCCGCAGACCCATTAAATTTCGAGAGCGAGATTAAAGACATCGAAGCGTGTGGCGCTGATTGGCACCATTGTGACGTGATGGATGGGCATTTTGTTCCCAACCTAACGTTTGGGATTCCTCTTATCACAGCCCTGAAAAAGAAAGCTAAGATCCCCCTCGATGTTCACATCATGGTGAGCAATCCTGAAATGGTGGCCGTCGACTATTGCAAGGCCGGTGCCGATTATTTAACGTTTCACTGCGAAGCCGCGACTCATTCCCATCGATTGCTTCAATTGATTAGGAGTCACGGAGTCAAAGCAGGTCTCGCGCTGAATCCCGGTACGCCCATTGAATGGATTCAACCTATGCTAGAGTTTACCGATATGATCACGATCATGTCCGTTAACCCCGGTTTTGGGGGGCAGGCTTTTATCCCTCAAATGATCGAAAAGGTTGCTGCGCTTTCTCGTTTCCTTAAGGAAAAATCTTTAGAGAAAAGTATTTTTATTGCGGTTGACGGCGGCGTTAATGAGCATACAGCCGCGAAAATGGTTCGCGCTGGGGCAAATGTCCTTGTTGCGGGATCTTTCGTCTATGGTTCGAACAATAGAAAGAAGGCTATTTCCCTTCTTAAATCAAGTGTAAAGTAAAAAGGAGAGAAGGATCATGAGAAACAAAAGACTATATACATTTCTAGGGCTGTGTTTTCTGCTTGTTTCTAGCACGATGTCCATAGCTGGTGATAAAACAACTTCATTCCCAAGCGAACCAAAAGTAGCCCGCGTTGGGGGTGTCTACTTCGTTAAGTCGCTTGATCGACAAGAGGATGGAACATTTATCGTTATGTTCGAGAGCGAAACCGCAACAGGAAAATACGACCTACTAAAACTGGAAAGCGAGCATGTTCATATAGGCGTCCAGCCAGGACAAAAGCTCAGATTATCTGCCGAGATTTTGTCGTCTCAGGGCAACACTTCAGAAGTCGCTCAGGTGTTACTTTTTATTCCCGGAGCAGGAGGACCCACACCGATTTGGATGCTCTCAAAGAAAAACGCTTCTCGGGATCTAAATGGTGCTCGTTATCTGGAAATGCACGCGCCGCAGAGTGATTTTAGAGTCTTTTAAATGACATCAACGTCTTTTGAATCGCCCCAACCCCCGACACCTGCACTGCTCCCGGCAATCATGCCGCCGGGGG
>CAILAO010000952.1 GCA_903832105.1 uncultured Pseudomonadota bacterium
CTGTGACATTTTCATTAAACCGCATCTTGGTGGGTGTCACGCCGTGATTGAGTTCCGGTAGCAGAAATTCATTATATGGGGCCTTGATCTTTGAATCATCCCCTAGGAAATACTGGTACGGAAACAACTTCGTCCCCAAAGGCCAATTAGGATTAGAGACATTCAGATAATTCATGAAATAGTAATAGAGCTTCTGAATGAAGAGGACGGTCGTCTTGGCCTGCGCATGAGTACGTACGAGGTCTGGACGCGGAATCTCGTCCATGTCCGAAATCATAATTGCATCATCGGGTTGCGCCTGGGCCAGCCCCCTCAAGATCGCATTGCGCTGGTGGTTTTCATACGCCCAGGGGCTTGTGCAGACAGGATAATCATCCACAATAATGTGAATGATCTTATGCTGAAAAGACTTATACCGCTCCTTGTTATCATTGAAATAGAGGGGCTTATCCTTTCCGGAATGCGCCTTGGTTGCCTCGACAAGGACAAACCGATCCACGACGTCATTCAAGACATTCAGCCGGATCTCCAGCAAATCCAATTCATTAAAAAATGTAAAACAGTCGTAAATCATTTCTTTGATGTTTCCGCCAGCTTATGGCCAACATACTCCACTTCGTCAATCAGGAAGCCTAAATAGTCCCAGGCTTCTGCATGGATGTTTGCAAAAAATTCAAGAATAACCCAAAAAAACCGAGGAATGAATCCTATTAATGTGTAGCGAATGCGGATGGAATCCGTCACAAACAACTGTTTTCCGCCCCACAGATAGGGAAAAGCTTCACCAAGGCGTTTGCACGTGAACACGCTGAAATCCCAATGATGCAGATGCCATGGGGTACAGGAGCTGCGAAAATGAGGAACGCGAAAACGCAACGTACCATTCGGCTTTAAGATCCGATGCATTTCGAGAATCGTTTTATCGTAATCAAGAACATGCTCAAGAAAATGCTCCGAAAATATTTCATCCGCAGAGTTGTCTTCAAAGGGCCACGGGAAGGTCGAAAGATCGCAAACCTTATCTGGATTACCGACCACATCCACATTCACATACCCATCTAATCTCTTACTCCCGCATCCTAGATGTAGTTTCATTGAATACCCTCTCCTTCTCCAGCCATACTGATATAACCATCACTGACGAGTCTGGCAAACGCACGCCACGTATGAAATCCTAAAGGTTTCCGCCCAAATTTCTGATAGAGTTCCACATTTCCTTCCAATGCAAATTCAGCGGCAACATCTGCTGGAGCAATATGAATGTTTTCACGATACCTTTTTTCATATGAAGGTAATACGCGCGTAAAATAGATATCCTCATAAAGAAGAAAGCAATTGGGAATCAATTTATATTTCCGTTTATAGTACCAGGATCCCATTTCAAATATTTTTTTTGACCGAAGCGAAAAACCACCATTTCCAACCATATTTAAATCCAAGCATAACACTTTAGCTACCCAATTTTTATGCTCAGGAACAAAAGGAGCTCCAATATAGTCATATTTCCCCACAAACGGTTCGATGCCTGGTTTAATTGCCCAACCATCAGGATGAACATACATCACATAGTCCGTGTCAATCCGTTGGTGCAGTTTGCCGATCGCATCACGACACATGGAATAGATATTGCCAGAGATCAACTCGGGGCAAACATCGACCTTGATCCACTCGGGGAATGCTTGACAAAACCGTTCAATGCGCGGGGTCAGATGATTAATGATGAGGACGACCTTTAAGACACCCAAATGGTGCCACGTCTCGCGGATCGACATTTCAATATAATCAAACTCACGGTCAAAGATTTCATCGGGCCAGTAGTGATAGACGGCAATGGTTATAGACTCTGGTCCTTTAGAAGCAGGAGGCGTCTTCAAAAGCACGTTCAAGCGTGCCAATTGCCACCTCCGCATATCCTCTACAGTGATCGTTCCCATTAGACTTTCCTGCCAAAAAATTCTATCTCATCAATCGGCAACCCACACCAATCCCATCGACCTGGCGAAATATTAGCAAAAAACGATAAAACGGCGGCAATCGCTTTTTGAATGAAAACATAATTAATTCTGATCTTCTCCAACTCAAACAGTTTTTGCCCACCCCATTGATAGGGAATCTGGGAGCAGAGCAGATTGCAGGTAACCGTACTGAACGTCCATTTATGGAGATGCCAAGGCGCACACGAACTTCTGAAGTGCGGAACCTTGAAATGCAACACACCGTTTGGCTTCAAAATACGATGCATCTCTAAGATTGTCCGTTCATAATCCTGCACATGCTCTAAAAAATGTGCAGAACTAATTTCATCCGCAGAATTATCTTCAAATGGCCAAGGGAAAAGCGACAAATCTACTTGCACATCGGGAGTACCGCACATGTCCACATTGATATACCCCTCACGTTTTTTTTCACCACACCCCAGATTTAATTTCATACGACCTCGTTAAAACATATCCACGTTGGGAATGGGCGTAATAAATTTTGCCCCCCAGGCGCGGGTATAATCAAGGCGCTGGATAATCGAGTCCTTCCAATTCCAAGGCAATATCACAATATAGTCCGGTTTTTCTTCTATCAATTTATCCTCCCCATAAACAGGGATGTGACTCCCCGGAAGAAATTTCCCTTGCTTGGCGGGCGTAATATCAGAAACAAAATCAATGAGATGCGGCTTAATCCCGCAGTAATTCAACAATGTATTGCCTTTTGCTGCAGCACCGTACCCAGCAATTTTTGCGCCTTCACGCTTCTTTTCCACCAGAAACTGAATAAACTCACGGCAGAGTGAATCGACCTTCACTTGAAACCCCGAATAAGCGTCCATCGTATCAAGACCGAGTTGCTTCTCATCACGCACAACCTTTAAGACCGTTGCGTCAATGGCGCGTGGAGAATCACTGTGCGTCACATAGATTCGCAACGAGCCACCATGGACAGGCAATTCTTTCACCTGAAAGATTTTCAAGCCATGCCTCTGAAAGGCGGTCTGCAAGGCTAACAAGGAGAAATAGGAATAGTGTTCATGATAAATCGTATCAAACTCAAGACACTCGATCAGATGAAGAAGATGCGGAAACTCCAGTGTAGCAACGCCTGTGGGTTTCAAAATAAATTTGATTCCCGCAATAAAATCATTCAGATTGGGAACATGAGCCATGACATTATTTCCCAAGAACAAGTCAGCCTTCCCCTTTACAAGAGAAAGTTGTGAGGCGAAAGAGGCTGTAAAGAATTCCACTTCTGTTGGAATACCCTTCTTGATTGCAACATCCGCAACAGACTTACTCGGCTCGATCCCACAACACGGGATGCCCGCCTGTTTGAAAAACTGCAGCAGATAGCCGTCATTGGATGCGGCTTCATAGACCATCGAATCCTTATTCAGGGAAAGCATCTCTGTGATATGCTGAACATATTCTTGCGCATGTTTAACAAACGCCTCCGAGTAGCTTGAAAAATAGACATATCCCGCATTAAAAATGTCATGCGAAACAGCGCATTCATCGATCTGGACAAGCAAGCAACTTTCACACACATAGACACACAAAGGAAAGTATGTCTCTGGCTGTGAGAGCATTTCTGATGTCAAAAAAGAATTTGAAGGGGGAGAGTGCTGAAGATCAAGAAAGACTCGAGTCAATTTGTGGCCGCAACTTCTACATTTCATATACCATTATCCTCTATACATCCGGAACCTAAATACCTTTTCTGCAACAACGTAATTTCGTCCGCCCCCGAGAAATGCTAGGAACTCTATAAAACAAATAACCTTGAAGCGTTTTCAGCAACTCGGAACACAGGTCCTTAAAAGAAAGTCTGTTATAGTGTATTATTTTGTTTTTGAACTGTACAGAACAAATAAAGTCCTCATAAAGGCTGAAATTAAAAACCAGCTCTTCTTGAGTAGCGATCTGCTTATAATAATAGCCAAACGCTTGTGCCATGTAAGGCAACACATCCAGCAAATCATTTTCACTTACATTTTCCATGATCACCGCATTCTTCGGAGACAATACGCACTCTGCCAATTGTCTCAAAAGGGATGCGCGGACAATACATGGGCCTGTTGTAAGAACAGGCACATAGGTTTCCTGCCGGAATCGAATGCCAACCTTGTTAAGCTTCTGAATAAGCCCAGCGTCAAGACTCAGTGGCATTCTTTTGCCAATAGCGAGTATGGGAGAACGAAGTGGCGCTACAAGACCCAAGCCAACCTCTAAATGAAACAGGCTGGAAATCTGGGCCATGTGCCCCTCTTTAGGCAAGATGGACGCTAACCACGGTGGCCCCATACGACCGTGCACCACCTCCGGGATATTCAAGGCGCTATGCTCCCGCGCCATGATAATATACTCATATTGATCGAAAACATCTTGGAAAGCATGCAACAAATAGGCTTTCGTACTTGAATGAGTGGGGCAGACGCGAATCGACAGTGTATGAAAACAGGGGTACTCCCGAGTGATCGTTTCTCTTATTTCGCTCGCGCACGCTTCATTGTCCACAAGAGCCAGCAAGTCCAGGGATATAGATATTTTTTGATTTCCCCCCAGACGAACAACGAAATCTTCACTGTTCTTAAAATAACCGCAAGCAGCTATCCGTCCAGCAAGGCCCTTACTCGCCCCGTCTGATTCTGAGAGCAGTGCCACCGACCCCGGAAGACTCTTCTGACACGAGACCGCCTGCGTCCGACGAAGGTGATTCACGATCAGCTCGTGCGGATAAGCACTCTTTGTGGCTCTCAGTGATTCAAAGAGATAGCCAGCGATTGAATAGAGCCGGGAGAATCTTTCAGCCGCTGACTTCACCTTGATGAACGGCATCCTTGCCTTCGAAACCAGAAAATCCGAGGAATTCATACAAAATGGGTCAACATGTCCAATTTCAGGGACAGACTCCGTATTGCAAGCGTCATAATAAAACTTACACTTATAGCCAGCGTGTAATAGTTCTGAAGATAACCTGATCTCCCCTTGCCAAACAGCATCGTTCATAGCTGTCAGAGAGGGGAGTGTATCCCAAAATCTCCAAAAAGTATCCGAGCCAATAAGTGACCGACGCAAAACAGCCAAATAAGGTTGCCCATGTTGCGGAAATCCCATTGTACTTAAATGATTGGTCGCCATCCAGAAATCACATTCCTCTTTGTCCATCTTGTCAAACATCTCATTCAAGGGAAAGAGAGGACCATAACATGTGCAGTTCGCCAATACCAATTCGTCATACGAAGCAAAATAATCTTTTCCTCGGGCCATCAAAACTTGCTTCCAAGCCCCCCAATCAAAACCTTCATTATCTCGTATCGTAATCGTGTCCACAATATGGACGATTTTATTTTGCTCCTCTTGGCTCAAGCGCGAATTACTCACAAATAAAAGGGTCATACCAAAATCAGCAAATGCTTGAAGTTGATATAGAATATGTTCATCGATACGATCATCGCAGTCATAATGATGATACACCATGATGCGTTTCTTGTTTGGTGCCATCTTCATAATACACCCGCTTTCACTACTGTCCGGTTAAAATTCGGCCAATCAGCAGATCAGCCCTGTAAACACTGGTTAACATCGATGTTATGAGTTTTTTCGATTTCATTTTTAAAACTGTTTCCTCTAACCTTCTA
>CAILAO010000953.1 GCA_903832105.1 uncultured Pseudomonadota bacterium
TCGAATGTGTGATTGGTGTCTTGGAAACGATTTTTTAGAGGAAAACTGTATGAAATTCACAAAAGGCGTTTTTGTATCTGTCGGTCTATCCGCACTATTGAGCTTATCTTGTTCTTCGGGATCTTTCTCGGGCAACTCCCCCGCAGCTCCAGCTAAAAAGACAGAAAGTGCCAATCCCGTAAAACCAACCCCTACTCCAATCAGTTCAACGATACCAGGGGAACCGGGTCAACAGTCATCCGCAACCCCTGAAGAAAATAAGCCGCTATTTCCTCCGGGAACTTTAACTTCAATAGTTAATTTTCTTGGTGGAGCTCTTCAAAAAATTAAGGATATTGATATTGACGTTGGCGACCTTGATATTGAGTTTGGTCGAAGAAAGGCATTTCATATCGGTGATGGCAATATGGACGCCACAAGTTGTAAACTAAATCTTGATTTCCACTCAGTGCGCGGAGTTAAGTATTTCTTTGAGTTTTCTGTTTTGGAAGATGGCACCGATATTGCCATTTCAGCTGGTACACTGTGTGGAGTAGACTATAACACATCAAATTTTGCTTATCTTTTACAGGGTGAGACGACTCTTCAAGAAATAAAGATTCAAGGGGGGCAAGAAAGCCTAGCATTTCAGGATGTAAGACTAAACAGAGGCAAGTACGCCATCCTTTTTGAGTCGGCCGCTAACAGCGGAGAAAGCGAAATGAGCACTAATGGCGATCATGATGACTACATGGTTGGAAATATAAAGATCAAGTCACTCAACGGGAAGAAAATCGAACCAGGTCAAGTAAGTTTTGAGTGATCTTAAATTTTAATACTAGGGCGCTATTCAATTGGCTTGAAACCATTCTAGAGCTTAAACTTAATTCTCGGCGTCATCTTGTGGCCTAAGGAAATTTGTAAAAATCCATTGATATCTATATGTTAAAACGAATCAAGGGTTGAATTCGTTGTAAAAGACTAATGAGATCCGGCAAACAGGGGGCATGGCATAAGAAAAGCTGGTTGACAGGGATATTGTTTTTCAGAAATGTTGAAGTTACTGAAACTATACTGATTCTAAAAGAAGGATAAACAAAAGTATTTTTTGCGTAAATGGAGATGTCTTTTGGTGAAAAAAAAAGAAAAATCTGTCGGAACATCGCTGCTTCGAAAGGAAGGGGCAGAAAAAGTCAAGGGGACAGCAAAATATGTCGATGATCTTTCTTTCCCAAATATGCTCTATGGTACGACCGTCAGAAGTTCATGTGCTCGTGGAAGGCTTATTGAATATGCGTTTAAGCAAGGCATTCCTTGGGACGAGTTTGTCATTGTTGCAGCGAAAGACATCCCAGGGAAAAACATTGTAACGTTTATTGATATCGATCAACCCTACCTTGTTGAAAGCCAAATAAATCATCCCGAAGAAGCGATTCTTCTTCTCGCCCACGAGGACAAATCGCTTCTTGAGGAAGCGAGGCGTTTGGTTGAACTAAGGGTTGAAGCGATGAATCCCGTTCTTTCAATCGAGGAATCTTTACATCAGAAAGAGATTATTTGGGGTAGAGATAACGTACTAAAGTCTTATTTGGTGGAAAAGGGTGATATAGATAAGGTTTGGAACAATGCAGCATTTGTTGTTGAGGGTGAGTATATTACGGGTTTGCAGGAACAGCTTTATATTGAAAATAATGGAATGATTGCAAAATATGATAAAAAAAACGGGATCACAATTTGGGGCTCGATGCAATGCCCTTACTATGTTCAGAAAGCAGTCATGGGCCTTTTGGATTTACCTCCAGAGAAAGTGCGGATTGTTCAGGCGGAGACGGGCGGAGGATTTGGAGGAAAGGAAGATTTTCCTTCATTGATTGCTGGTCATGCGGCTTTACTTTCCTGGAAAGCGAGCGGAAGGCCCGTTAAATTAATTTATGATCGTGCCGAAGATATGGCGGCAACAACAAAGCGGCATCCTTCAATAACGAAACACAAAACAGCCATTGATCGTGATGGAAAACTTCTTGGAATGGATATTGATTTTGTTTTGGATGGGGGCGCATACTCAACGCTTTCTTCTGTCGTGCTTTCTAGAGGACTTCTTCACGCAACAGGGCCGTATTATTGTCCAAATGTCAGGATTAATGCACACGCTGTCGCGACTAACACGCCACCTAATGGAGCCTTTCGTGGTTTCGGAGCACCGCAAAGTGTTTTTGCCATAGAGCGCCATATGGAAAAGATCGCAAAAATCAGCGGCATAGCTTCCGACGAATTGAGGCGTCGCAACGTCCTAAAAAACGGTGATATGACTGCTACAAAGCAAGTGATTCGAGATGATGTTCATCTTGATCAGATGATCAATAAAGCCTTAAAGGTTTCTCGTTTTCATGAAAAGAAAGCTCAATTCGAGAAAGAAAATCGGAAAAATCCGTCCATCAAGCGAGGAATGGGTTTTTCTTGTTTTGTACATGGTGCAGGGTTTACGGGTTCCGGTGAGAAGTATCTTGCTTCCGTAGCTGGTGTTGAGTTGACGAAAGAAGGGAGAGTCAGAGTCTTAGCAGCGAATACGGAAATTGGACAGGGAAAGAATACGATTTTTTCACAAATCGTCGCTGATGCTTTGTCTATAGACCCCGACTTGATTGAAGTTGCTCAACCGGATACTGCCGTTGTTCCCAATAGCGGACCTACGGTTGCTTCAAGAACAACCATGATCGTTGGAAAGTTAATAGAAGATTCTGCCAAAGAGTTGAAGTTGAGACTGCAAGAAGAAGGTTTTCTTAAACGTGATCAATATTCAAAGTCACAATTTATCTCTGCGTGCCAAAGTTTTTTAAAAAAGCAAAAGACTCTTAAAATTTTAAAGCAGTACAATATTCCGCCGGAAATAAAATGGAACGAAAAACTTTATGAAGGGGATGCTTATGGGACTTTTGCTTGGGCTGTTTATGTCGCAGAAGTGACAGTCGATTTAACGACTTATCAAGCAAAGGTCGACCGGTTTTGGGCTCTGCAGGAAATTGGGAAGGTTGTTAACCCGATTCTGGCAGAAGGGCAGATTGAGGGGGGCGTTGTTCAAGGGATTGGTTATGCGCTTTATGAAAAGGTTAGACATAAAGAAGGGCGTGTTATCAATAATCAGTTTGCAAATTACATTGTGCTGACATCGGCTGATGTACCAGAAATAAAAGTGCTTTTCGAAGAAGTTCCTTATAGGCACGGACCTCAAGGAGCAAAGGGCATTGGGGAACTCCCCTTGGATGGTACGGCACCCGCAGTCCTTAATGGTGTTTCACAAGCTTTGCAGATAGAATTTAACGAAATACCGCTGCTGCCAGAAGAAATTATGAAGCGCAGCAGGTCAAAGGTTGTCCGATGAAAAATAAAACTAAAGAAATAGAAGTGGAGAGTCATAGGAAAAAACGAGTTGCCATTAGTTGCCATATTAATGGAAAGCACTACTCATTCAAAGTTCACCCTATGATGCGCGCTCTTGATGTCATTAGGGAAGAGGCTAGACTCACCGGAACTAAAGAAGGATGTGGCGCGGGTGAGTGCGGGGCTTGTTCGATCATTGTTGATGGAAATCTTGTTAATAGTTGTCTCATGCCAGCAATTCATCTTCAGGACGTGAACATCACCACGATCGAAGGGATTGCGGGGAAACGAGGACTTCATAAACTTCAGAAATCTTTTTTAGAGCAAGGAGCATCTCAGTGCGGCATTTGTACTCCGGGCATGATTTTGGCAGCGCATGAATTTTTGAAGAGAAATCCAAAACCGAAAGAAGCTGAAATTATGGAAGCCCTTTCTGGAAATATCTGTCGGTGTACTGGATATACAAAAGTATTTGACGCAATAAAAATGCTTCAGGCCAAATGAAAGAGCACCAATATGAGAGCTTTTCTCCCACAATATGACCTTTATACTCCCAAGTTGCTTCAAGAAGCGCTTGAAATGTTAGAAGAATCGCCAGGAACATGGGTCCCGTTGGCTGGTGGAACAGATCTTATGGTTAGATTTGCTGACGGAATGCTGCCAAGAGGGAAATATATCAATATTTGGGGAATCTCCGAATTGAAGGGTATTCGTGATGAAGGAGAGGAGATTTCTATTGGAGCTCTAACGACGTTCACTGAACTTTGCGAACACGCACTCATTCAAAAGCATTTACCTTTGTTGGGGCAAGCCGCTAAGGAGGTTGGAGCTAGGGCTATTCAAAACCGCGGGACATTGGGTGGCAACATCATGAATGCATCTCCCGCGGCAGATACACCGCCCGTTCTTATCGCTTATAATGCTAGGGTTGAATGCCGATCTTTAGAAGAAAAAAGGAGTGTGAATATTGATGAATTCTATATCGGGTACAAAGAAACGCGTTGTCGAAAGGAAGAGCTACTAACGAGAATTATCATTCCGAAACCAAAGAAAGGAATATCCGGATATTTTAAGAAAGTTGGACCGAGAAAAGCCATGGTTATTTCAAAAGTCGTGTTCGCGGGAACTATGGAAAGAGAGAAGAGCTTCATAACACAAATACGACTTGGACTTGGCAGTGTCGCCCCGACGGTATTAAGATTACGAAGGACAGAAGAAAGTCTGCTTCAAAAAAAGATCACAAATGATGTGATTCAAGTAGCCAAAGAAAGTCTGTTCCAGGAAGTTGTTCCTATAGATGATATCAGATCGTCGGCTGAGTATCGAAGAGTGGTCGCGGGAAATCTTTTAGAAGAGTTTTTGAAATTTCAACTTAAAAGATAGAAAGATTTTTTATGTGGAGCTGGGCAAGTAAACTCGTGGAATTGGAGAAGCGCGGTCTTCCGCTTATCGTGACAACCCTCGTGAAGGCTTCTGGTGCAACGCCGCGAGAGGTTGGTGCAAAAATGATAGTTTTATCAACGGGAGAATTTTTTGGAACGATTGGGGGCGGTGAGCTTGAAAAAAAGGTTTTAGATGATGCAAAAATGGTCTTTGTTGAAGGAAACTCGACAACCAAATCCTATGATCTTTTCACAGAAAAAGGCGAAGGATGTGGAGGAACAGCGGAAATTCTTTTTGAATGCATGAATAGTGGACCGCACCTATATATTTTTGGAGCGGGACATGTAGGACTTGCTTTGTGTAAGGCGTTGGCTGAAACGCCATTTATTCTTCATTTAGTCGATGAGCGGGAAGAGTGGGTTCACTCAAAGACTGTCGACGGTTCTGTCATAAGACATCAAAAACACTGGAAAAAATTTCTAGAAGAGCTAAGCTGGGATGCTCGCAAAACGTATATCGCAATTATGACTCCGCACCACAAATTTGATCAACATATTGCGGAATATGTTGTGGATAAGCCCGCAAAATACATCGGACTTATGGGTAGCGTAAACAAATGGCAGAGTATTAAAAGTCAGCTGCTGGACAAGGGAATAAAAGCAAGCGACCTAGAAAGAGTCCATTGCCCCATTGGTCTTCCGATTGGAGGAAAATCGCCACCGGAAATTGCTATAAGTATCTCGGCTGAGCTTCTTAAAGTATTTTATGAGCGTTAGTATTTCAAAACTGCCAGTCATTATATTGGCAGGTGGCCGTTCTACGCGGATGGGAACCCCGAAAGGGTTGCTTGAGTTTGAAGGTCTGCCCTGGGTGGTTTCTCAGATTCGAAGTCTCGGCGGCTGTGGATTCGCCAAAATAATAGTGGTGCTGGGCTTTGGAGCAGAAAATTACTTTTCAAGAGAACCAGTTTTAAAGAAAGCTATCAATGAGTGGGTTCGTTTCGACGAGGGTCTTGCCATCAAAACTCTAGTCAATCAAAACCCAGAACTAGGTCAATTTTCGTCGCTAGTAACAGGATTTAGAGAAGTATTATCCTCAACGGAAGAACGTATTGGGGCTTTTGTTTTGCCAGTCGATGTTCCTTGTCCCATGATCAAAGTTTGGCGACAGTTATATTCGGAGATGGATGGTAATCGACAAGTAAAAACTTGTATTCCTCAGTATTCAAACTGTTGTGGACACCCGGTGTTACTTTCTAGTAGCTTTTTGAGGGAGCTGAGTATTCTTCCTCTAGATTCTAGCGAGGCTCGGCTCGATCTTCAGATTGGTCTGCTATCAAAGGAAGAAAGAAAGAACGTAACCGTCAACGACCCCCTAGTGTGTTTTAACATCAATACACCTAAAGATTGGGAAATATTCGTTGAAAAATACCTCTGTAGTAAAGACGCCAGAAAAGCATTGTTAATAGAGGAATCTAAGTAAATGCCTAAAGTGAATTTCAAGTTAAATGGCCAAGCAACCTCGGCAGTTTATGAGAGCGGAATGAGTCTCTTAGACGTATTACGTGAAGTCTCGCATGTAACGAGCATTAAAGATGGTTGCTCAGGACAAGGGTTTTGTGGGGCCTGTACGGTTCTATTGGATGGTAAACCAGTTCTTTCATGCCTTCAAAAGCCAGAAAATGTAGAAAATAAAGGCATCATTACTCTTGAGGGCATACCTGAAAGGGAGCGAAGAATTCTTTCCGAGTCCTTTGTAAAAGAGGGGGCCATACAATGCGGTTTTTGCACTCCTGGCCTTATGATCAGAACAAAGGCATTTCTTGACAAAAAAAAGAATTCGACAAGGCAAGAAAAGGCTAAAGCACTTTCTGCCCATTTGTGTCGCTGTACCGGATATCTAAGAATTTTAGATGCCATGGAGACCGCAGAAAACGCTTGGGAAAAGACTAGAGATTCGATTTTAAGTACCTCTCCGAGACGGCCAAATTTTTTTGGCGAGGATTACGGACTGTTTCGATCTGAAGACAATCATTCGAAGCAGGCAAGACGGGTTGTCGGAACATCGCTCGCTCGGTATCGAGGCATCGAAATGGCCGTCGGTGAAAAGCCGTATGTAAACGATATGAGAGTCCCCGGAATGCTTCACGGGGCGGCTTTGTTTAGCAAATACCCGAGAGCGCGTGTGCTCTCTATTAATACGGCCGATGCGCAAAAATCGATCGGTGTTGTCAGGATTTTTACCGCCGAAGATGTTTCCGGCGAAAGAGTTACGGGACATATCATCAAGGATTGGCCTGTATTTGTTGCCATCGGTGAAGAAACAAGGTGTGTTGGGGATATTCTTGCCTTAGTTGTTGCCGATACAAGACATAGAGCACGTAAAGCCGCTTCTTTAATAGATGTTTCCTATGAACCCCTAAGCCCTGTCACAGATCCAGAAAAAGCTCTACTTCCTTCGGCGCCAAAGATTCATGAACGAGGTAATTTACTCGAAGTGACCTCATTTAAAAGAGGGGATGTTGAAACGGCGCTAAAAAAGTCCCCTTATGTTTTTAAGAAACGATTTAGAACCCAAAGAATTGAGCACGCCTTCTTGGAAGTTGAATCATGTTTGGCTGTTCCAGTTTTAGAAGTGAAAAACAACTCTAAACGGATTCATATTTATAGCCAGGGTCAGGGTGTCCATGATGATCAGCGTCAAATTGCGGAAGTTCTGGGCTTAAAAACGGAAGAAGTTGTTGTTGAGCTTGTGACAAATGGTGGTGCTTTTGGAGGAAAAGAAGACCTATCCATACAAGCCCAAACGGCGCTAGCGACACATCTTTTAAAGAAACCGGTTAAAACGACGTTATCAAGGGAAGAGTCGATGCTCCTGCATCCAAAGAGACATCCCCTTGTTATGGATTATGAGGTAGCCGCCAATCACGAGGGGCTTCTTACTGGCGCACGCATTAGAATCATCGGTGATACGGGGGCCTATGCCTCGGTCGGAATGAAAGTATTGGAACGAGCTGCGGGACATTCTTGCGGACCCTACTATGTTCCAAATGTTGACGTTGAGGCAAAAACTGTCTACACAAACAACCCCACAAGCGGCGCCATGAGAGGTTTTGGGGTCAATCAGACTTCGTTTGCATTTGAAACTATGCTGAATATGATTGCAGAGGCGATTTCGAACGAAAAGAAGGCAAAAATAGACGGATATGATATTAGAGAAAAAAACATTCTACGTCCCGGAGATTCTTTTGCCACTGGACAAAAAATGGGGGAAAGCTGCCAAGGGCTGAAAAGATGTCTGGATGCCGTGAAGGACGCATATAAAAAAGCAAAAGGTCCGGTGGGCATTTCATGCGGTATAAAAAATACGGGGATAGGCAACGGTCTAGAGGATACGGGACGAGTTATGATTAAAGTTTTGCCCAGTGAAAAACTAGAAATTATAACTGGTTATACGGAAATGGGTCAGGGACTTTTTACAATTTTAATTCAGGTGGTGTCAGATATTACCGGTCTTCCCGCAGAGTGCATGTCGGTCAAGACTGTTAGTCTTCCAGAGACGAAGTGCGGTATGACCACGGCTTCAAGGGCAACTGCCCTAGATTCAATGGCAGCAAAATTTGCCGCTGAAAAACTCGCAAAAGATCTCTTGGGGGAAAAGCTGGGAAAACTTGAGGGCCGCGAGTACCAAGGGGAATATATTTGTAATTTTACGACAAAACCGGGAGCCTCCTTAGAAAATCCTGTGACCCATCTTGCGTTCAGCTTTGCTGCACAGGTTGCATTTGTTGATGAGAGGGGTAAAGTGTCAAAGATACTTGCGGCGCACGATGTAGGTTATGCAATCAATCCTTTAAGTTGTGTAGGTCAGATTGAAGGAGCTATACACATGGGGTTAGGGCACACTCTAAAGGAGAATTTTTCTTGCACTGACGGAAAACCAGATTCACTCTTAATGAAAAATCTTGGTATCATCAAAGCGCAAGACATGCCCGAAGTTGATGTCATTCTCATTGAAGAGCCTGACCCTGTGGGGGGCTACGGTTCCAAGGGTGTTGGTGAAATTGGCTTAGTACCCACTGCTGGGGCTGTCGCGGAGGCTTTATATCAGTTTGACGGGAAAAGGCGATTTGAACTCCCGCTGCAGAGAGAAGGCGACAAATCCATAAATTAGGAGTGTTTTGTGAACGAAAACTTTTTTTTAACCGATGCTCAACTTAAAGAAGAAGTTGCGAAATGCGAATTCTGTGAAGAAAAGCCATGTAAAGTCGCATGTCCTTCTAATTGTTCACCGGCGGACTTTATTATGGCTGTTAAATGTGGAAGGCCCTCTGACTTTGAGAGGGCGGCTTATGAAATTGTGAAAAACAACCCGTTAGGAGAGATTTGTGGCCTCGTCTGCCCGGACACTTTTTGTATGAATGCATGTGTTCACAAAAATCTCACGACCTCTGTTAGAATTCCAGCGGTTCAAGCGGCGATTTTAAAAAAAGCGCGGGAATTAAATCTATTAAAAAAACCAATCACGCCAAAAAGGAAAAATAAGCGTGTTGCAATCATAGGCGCGGGGCCAGCTGGTTTTGCTGCGGCAACTTTTTTAGCACAAAAGGGTTGCGAGGTTAAAATCTTTGAGAAGTCCGCAAAAGTCGGTGGAACATGTCACTTGATTCCAGAAGATCGTCTTCCTAGGGAAGTGCTTGAGGAAGAAATGAATTATCTTCTGTCATTCGAATTGATTCAAATAGAAACGGGTCAATGTATTGAGAGTATCGAATCCCTAATAAGGTCACAAAAAAAGCTATTCGATGCAGTCTTAGTCACGACAGGTCTTTCAAAGCCGTACAAGCTTCCCGTCAAAGGTCAAGAATTCGGCATTTTGTTTCCAGAATTTCTGATTAATAAAAAGAAATTTCCTTGTAAGGGAGAGCATGTCGCCGTCATAGGTGGGGGAGCTGCCGCAACAGACTGTGCAGTTGTCGCAAAAACAAGGGGCGCTGTTCGTGTTGAGATGTTTGTTCTGGAGACTCTGTCGGAAATGCCGCTTACCGATGCCGAAAGGCATGAACTTTTGTCAAATCAGATCGAAATCAGTTCTCGTATAAAGATTTTAGCAATTACGAAAACAAAGGGGAAAAAACTTTCACTCGATCTAGTCAAAGTCCAGCTCACTGGAGCAGGAAAGGAAGGCTTTAAAATCTCGAATCTTAGAGATGAAAAAGGGACGGAGCACACAAGACACGGTTTCGATAAAATAATCTTCGCGATTGGAAGTGCTCGTGAAGAACAATCTTCGTCGAAAGCAAAGAACGTTTTCTATGCTGGAGACTATGGCAATGGACCCACAACAGTTGTAGAGGCAGTAGCTTCCGGTAAAAATGCCGCGGGAAAGATCAGCGCCTTTTTAGAACGGGAAAAGGCACCCGAAATTAAAAAAGATCGAAAAAGCATTTTTTCTGTGAATGGATTTATCGAAAAACCAGTGGATCTGACCACCGACTTTTTTGGAAGATCGATTAAAAGCCCGTTTTTGTTGTCAGCAGCTCCGCCCACGGATGGCTACGAGCAAATGAAGAAAGCATATAGAGCGGGATGGCCGGGTGGAATCATGAAGACTGCCTTTGATAACATCCCAATTCATATTCCAAGTGAATATATGTTTTCTTTTAGCGAATCGACCTATGGTAACTGCGATAATGTCTCAGGGCATTCACTCAAGAGAGTTTGCGGGGAGATCGAGCGGCTTATTAAGGAATTTCCCGATCATCTGACGATGGCTTCTACAGGAGGCCCCGTATCCGGAAGAGACGAAGAAGATAAACTTCAGTGGCAAAAAAACACGAAGACACTTGAAAACGCTGGCGCTATGGGAATTGAATACAGTCTGTCTTGCCCACAAGGAGGAGACGGCACAGAGGGAGACATTGTGTCTCAGAACGCCGGCCTGACTGCGAAGATTATCGATTGGATTTTAGAAACGGGGGACCCCAATATTCCAAAGCTATTCAAACTTACGGCTGCGGTAACATCGATTAAGCCGATTGTTGCTTCTATAAAGAAGGTCTTTGAGCAGTTTCCAAGGGCGCGCGTTGGTATTACTCTCGCAAACACCTTCCCAGTGATGGGTTTTAGGGAATATAGCGAGTCAGGGGAAAACGTTCGATCGTGGGACGAAGGGGTCGTTGTGGGGATGAGTGGGGAAGGAGTTATTCCCATAAGTTATTTAACACTCGCCCAAGCAGTCCCAATGGGAATCGTTATTTCAGGAAACGGTGGACCCATGGATTATTTAGCGGCGGCTCATTTTCTTGCTTTGGGTGTGGGAACAGTTCAGTTTTGTACGATTGCCATGAAGAATGGATATCACATCATACGAGAACTAGAATCCGGTCTGTCCTATTTACTAAAGTATAAAAACATGGCCTCCATAAACGACCTCATTGGTGTGGCGTTACCTAAGCCCATCACGGAATTCATGGAACTGTCATCTTTAAAGAAAATATCGGATTGCAAAAAGGAACTATGTCTCAGCTGCGGGAACTGTACGAGATGTTCTTATCTTGCTATCGAATTAGATGAAGAGAAGAAGCCAATAACGGATGCTTCAAAATGTGTGGGTTGCAGTATTTGTGTGAAAAAGTGTTTCGCGAAAGCTCTTTTCATGCGAGATCGAACAAAAACCGAATTGAAAGCACTAAAAGAACACTAGAATTTGGGTGGAAGCGGGACCCTAACAAGGTCGCAATTCTCAGTAAAAGGTCGTCTTTACCAACAGAATTTTCTTGTTTTGACCACAGTGACGGTGGCAGCTCCGCCTGTTGATCTTAAAAGGTAATAACTTGTGGACTTGCTTGGCAGACTTGATCATAAGCAAGAGTCCAACGGAAAAGGCAAAATAGCCATAAAACGAAATAATATCAAATAATTAACAAGACATTTTGGAGTGGTCGATGTTAGCCACACCCTCAGAGGCATTTTTTAGACTTTTCTTGGGGAAAAATTGTATCTTCTTGACAGACAGGCATATTTTGAACAATATGACAATTCCTTAAAAAGCAGGGGGAATAAGGGCGGAAAAGGAGGCCTTTAGCCATGTATGCAGTGATTCGAAGTGGTGCTCGGCAATATAGAGTGAAAAAGGGTGATTTGATTACAGTTAACCGTCTCAAAGGTGAGCCTGGTGATGCTGTGACGTTCAGTGAAGTTCTTATGATCGGTGGGGATCATCTAAAGATCGGAAATCCTATGGTGAGTGGCGCTACGGTTGTGGGCACGATAAAGTCTCATACCTCAGCCCCAAAGGTTATTGCATTTAGATATCTCAGAAGAAAGAACTCAAAGAAGACTCGTGGATTTAAGCAACCAATTTCCACAGTGGAAATTGGCGATATAAAAGGATGATGTGAAATGGCACATAAAAAAGCTGGCGGCAGTACTAGAAACGGCCGAGATTCAAATCCGCAATATCGTGGTGTGAAAGTGTATTCAGGCACACCTGTAAAAGCAGGGAATATCATTGTGCGCCAAGTTGGTAGCAATATCCATGCAGGTCGTAATGTTGGAACAGGTCGTGATTTTTCGCTATACGCACTGATTGATGGTGTCGTTCATTTTGAGCGTTTTGGAAAGTTTCGCAAAAAGGTTAGCGTTAAACCTCCAGTAGCTTCTTAAAGGACGTTATATCTAAAGATTTAAAAGGGCGTTACCTTTGTGCCTTCGTGTAAAAAAGGTGGGGAAGCCCTTTTTTTGTACCTAAAACCACAAGACTATGAAATTTATTGATTCAACAGAAATCCATATTCGCGCCGGCGATGGTGGCCGAGGCACGGTCAGCTTTTTTAGGGCGAGGAACAAACCAAAACTTGGAGCTGATGGTGGGGATGGAGGTTTTGGGGGAAGCGTCGTTCTGGTGGGGAACCCCCAATTAAACACCTTGAGCAGCCTTCGTTATAAACGCCTTTATCAAGCAGAATCTGGAGAACGTGGCGGTTCCAACGGTCGCACTGGACGTTCAGGTGAAGATTTAATGATAGCTGTCCCGCTAGGAACAATCGTGATTGATGTTAAAACCAGCGAGCAGCTTTGTGAAATTTTAAACACAGGCGATAAAGTGATTGTAGCTCAAGGAGGACACCGCGGTATTGGGAATAAGCGCTTTTTAAGCTCCACGCATCAAGCTCCTGAAGAATTTACAACTGGGGGAAAAGGTGAGGAACGTTTTCTTCGACTTGATCTTAAACTTCTTGCAGATGTAGGACTTGCTGGGCTACCTAACGCCGGGAAATCGACGCTACTAAGTCGCATCAGCGCAGCCAAACCGAAGATTGCAGACTATCCATTTACGACGCTGACACCTCATCTTGGAGTTGTTGATCTTGATGACGGAGGTGATTCTTGGGGAAAGTCATTTGTTGTCGCGGATATTCCCGGACTTATCGAGGGTGCCAGTGAAGGAAAAGGGTTGGGGCACGCCTTTTTGAAACATCTTGAACGAACGAAGATTATTCTTTTTGTGCTAGACGGTTTTTCTGTCTCAGAAAATGAGACACCTCTCCAAACAGTGAAAATTTTGCAAAAGGAAATGAAAAA
>CAILAO010000954.1 GCA_903832105.1 uncultured Pseudomonadota bacterium
GCCAGGGTTACGATTTCTGCCGCCGAGAGATGTAACGAATCGGCCAGGTATCTCCTCCGGGGAGTCCAGAAGCTTTCGTATTCCTTTTGCATTCGTTTAAATAACTCACGGAAGCGCTCTTAGCGCTTCCTATCTCTAACGGGGTGAATTATGCCTACTCTTTTTACCAAGATCGTCGCCGGCGAGATCCCAGCCCACAAAATTCTAGAAGACGACAAGTATCTCGCGTTCCTTGACCTGCGGCCCGTTAACCCCGGCCACACGCTCGTGATCCCGAAGCAGGAAGTCGATTATATCTTTGACATCGAGGATGAACTTTTGAAGGGGCTTGTCGTTTTCGCCAAAAAGATTGCCAAAGCCATCGGGAAGGCCTTCCCCTGCAAGAAGGTCGGCATCATGGTCGCCGGGATCGAAGTCCCCCACGCTCATGTTCATCTTATTCCGATCAATAGCGTCGGCGATCTCAGCTTTTCAAGAGCCAAAGCCGCAACGCAGGAAGAGCTCGCCCAAGCCGCCCAAAAGATCCGGGAGAACCTTTGAGGCTATGACCGCTTTTCGCAATATTCGTTTAGCGCAGGGAAATGCTTTGCCGAAACACCCAAAATCGTTTTGCGCCACTTCGCCGGGATCTTCGACAGCACGGCCCTCACCCGAGCCTTCTCTTTGGGGTCCTTGAACAGGAATTCCAGCACCCCCACTGCCGCCGCTAGGTCTTTCTTCCGCTTGTCTTCTTTAGTCCTTCTTGAACTGACGATCAATTTATGCAGCGCAAAAACACCCGGTTCCGGGACACAAACAGACATGTTTTTGTAATGAATCTTTTTCGGATATGCCGTCAAAAAATTCAAATAACGGATCTCCTGCGCCTGGATCTGCCACGGCCGGATATCTCTTGGTTTATGATAACCTCGCCCCAGTTCCGGAGCCAGGAACTCTACCAACAACTCTGGATGTTGGTAGCAAACCAGACCATTAGAAAAATTCATTATTTCAATGAACCCCTCTTCTTTCAAAAGCTCAGGGACATCCACAGACTTCTTGATCATACCCGGATGAGGTATAAGAAAATCTACGTCCATGGTCCTGAGGGCCGGTAAAAGGTCCGTATTAGCGAATTCAAACCGGTAAAAATGCAAACACCAGCTCCCGATCAGCATGCATTGGTCGAGAACGCCCGCCTCAGAAAAACGTTGCAAGACACGCAACAGGAGATCGACCTGGTTATTTCTTTGCACGAAGAGCCCTCGCGACCTGTTTCTGGTTTAAGCGCACTTCTTTGAGAAGACCCTTGTATTTCTTCCGCAAAGCGATCTTGTCCCGGAGCTGCTTTAATTCTTCGGAAGAGAGCCGCCCGAGGTATTCATAGCGGACCTCCCCTTCCCGGCTCACCACATGGTAGGGGTACGGCTTCTCCTTGATCCTCTTCGATTGCAGGCTCCCCGAAGGCAACTTCGCGATCTCGCGCTCATATCCTTTCCCCACCTCTTTGAGCCTCGCCAGTTCTTCCCTCAGAACGCTTTCCAATGCTTTCACGGCACACCTCCGGTTAACCAAATTGTCACAGTAATACTATCATTTTGGTTAACTCCGGTCAAGCCCGGCCAACTAAAGCATGACAAGGAATACATACATTGGGTTAACTGCAAGGGATATAAGCAATAGCTGGAATGGACTCAACAGCTGGAAGGGTTACTTCGGGCTCATCTTACGCGCCCTTAAACCACACGGAATATTTCTATAACTCGCCCAGACCGCCCAAAAGATCCGGGAGAACCTCTAAAAAGCAGCCGACAGCCTTTAGCTCATAGCTAAAACCATCAACATTTGGAATGGTCTTCTATAGGAATCTTAAATTTTCAATTACTGCCATAGGCTTAAGTTCTTGAAGCACAAAACTCTCAACAGCTGGACTGCACCCACATTGCCGGCAAACGAATTCGTCATAAATTCCTCGACGGCAACAACATGGGCCCACCTCTCCCTGATTGACCGTCACGCTTGACCAGATCGGACGCTCCCACCGGTTACTCTTCAAACATTTCAATCCATCAAACGTATTCACCGTTTTAACCGGATGCTTGCGCTTGATCTTCATCAGCGTTTCCATCACAGCGCTCCTTTGAGTTTCGTCAAGAACCAGGCGGCCATCGGCCCCAATATAGGGCGTAAAAATGTGGAAGAAAATTCCTTTTACGTTTTTAATTCTGAATATCTCTTCGGCTGACCGCTCAAAGTTTTTAAAATTCAAAGTGCTGACAGTAAAATTAATATAAACCCCCTTATGATCGCTTTTCCGGAGATTGCCAAGAACATTGTTGTAGATATCGCCCCGAATAACGTTATGCTCCGCCACCTCCCCGTCCAGACTTACCCAAAGGTAATCTGCTTTTGACTCCAACTCGAACGTTCCGTTGGTGCACACAACTACCCTAAAAAAACCAAGTTTTTTCGCAAAACCAATAACATCCTCCAGACAAAGACGGGCATCGTGCCAAAGGAACGGCTCCCCGCCCGTGATCACAAGCATCCTTGAGCCCTTACGGAAAAGAACTTCGATGTCAGAGGCGATCATGGGATAAGACCGTTGGGGATATCCCAAATGCGCAACGGAGCAATGGGCGCAATGAAGATTGCAATCATCCGTAATAATGACCGATGAGTTTAAGGGGATCTTTTCTCCTTTGAATTTGCAGCGCCAGAACCAATCTAAATAGAACAGTACCTTTTTCAACATCAGATCGCTATTTTCAAAGGCCAACTTTCCTGTTGGCATTTTGTCCAAATGTTATTGACGTAATTCAAAGCAAAATGATTTTGAAACAAGTGGATCCAAAAAGCCCCCCGTTTATTCAAAGACACGACATCACCGTTCCGGCTCTCAAAAAAGCCCAGGGTCTTCAACAACCCCATTTCATTCCTAAAATCATCAGACACGTACCGCCCAAAGAGACGTTCATACTCCGCCAAAGGAATCTGAGTATCATAGAACCGCCAGTAGAGCCAAAAGAGTTTTTCGAGTTTTTTGCTCACCTTCATTTTTAAGGCGGTCGGGATTCTTTCCTGAGCGGTTTTGATATATTCCGGGATGGAAAAGGTATTAAAGTAGAAATTGCTTCCGGTATAGGATGCGGCCCCCGCACCAAAACCAATATAGTAATCCCTGGTAACAGATGAGTATTTGCCGTTTTGATTCCGGTTGAAGGACCAAACGGAAGTTTGCCGGTATTTCTTTTCTTTGAAAAAATCCATGATCGCGTAATACATCTTTCGCCGAACTCTCCAGTCCGGCATCCTGATCTTTTTTAAATTCTGGAACCTGCCTATTTTACTGTAAGGAAAAGTAAACAACGGATAACAAGTGATCTGCTCAGGCTGAAAAGAATCGCACCGCTCTAAATCCGCAATCACTTCGGAAAGCGTCTGACCGGGATAGGCGAAGATCAGATCGACATTTGCGATTTCGAAGTCTTTATGACGCAACAAGGAAACAGCCCGCTCCGTCATGATTGAATCATGACTCCGACCAAGTAAGGACAGATACTTTTGATGAAAACTTTGGACACCTAGACTGATGCAATCAACGCCGATTTTCTTCATTTTTTTTATTTTGTCTTCCGTAAAATCATCAGGGGTTGTTTCCATTGCCACGGAACCACCTAGAACAAAATGTTTATGGATCTCGGCCATGATTCTCTCCAAGCCGGGCATTAAAAGAGTGGGAGTGCCGCCGCCGATATAGAGAGATTCAAACCTTTGTTTGCCGGTCTTTTCAGCCACCCGTCTGATTTCTTCGCAGACGGCATCCACATAATCCTCGGCTACAGTTTTGTCATAAAGAACTTTGTTATAAGGGCAGTAAGGACAAAGACTCTTGCAAAAAGGGATGTGCAGATAAAGCCCGAATTCTTTTTTGGAGCTTAGAACAAAATCAGGCTCATGGCATTGA
>CAILAO010000955.1 GCA_903832105.1 uncultured Pseudomonadota bacterium
CGCAACATCTCATAATCATGACACAACTTATGAACCTAAAGGTCTTTCCAATGATGTTGTGACAAACGCTAAAATGGCAGATAACTCTGTTGGATCGGCGGAAATTATAGACCTCTCTATTGGCACCGGTGATATTGCTACGGGCGCCATTACACCCGCAAAAATAGCAGCCTGCGCGGGACACTCAAATTCTGAAAATGGTCGGAACAAATTGGGTGTGCTCCTCAAACGATTTACCTAGCAGCTTTGACGCGACCAAGATCGGAGGCGGGGGTGTGAATAATACTGAGTTTGGATACCTCGATGGCGTTACGTCAGCCGTTCAAACGCAGCTTGATGGAAAAGTCGTTGGGGCAGCTTCAGCCACCGACAAGGCCATTGCTCGATTTGATGGTGCTACCGGAAAAGTTGTGCAAAATTCGG
This sequence comes from uncultured Pseudomonadota bacterium, assembly GCA_903832105.1. Taxonomy (GTDB): domain Bacteria; phylum Bdellovibrionota_B; class Oligoflexia; order Oligoflexales; family CAILAO01; genus CAILAO01. Next base: position 424 of record CAILAO010000955.1, read on the forward strand.
GTGTCGTGATCGATAATTCGGGGAATGTCGGCATTGGAATAACGAATCCATATGCGAAGTTGGTGGTTAGTGGAGGGCAGATTCTTTCCATGGTAAAAGATGCGGGATCGAGTATATCGATTAATTGGAATGACGGAAACGTGCAATATACATCAGCAAGCTGTCAAACAACGTCGTTTTCGTTTTCAAACATGTTTGAAGGAGGTTCGTATACACTATTTGTGACAGGTTCGACTTCTGGAACATGCTCGTTTAGTCAATCCGGAGTCACTGTCTTCAAGTTCTTACCGCCAAATGCACCGACACTAGCTAATAAGACGAGCGTATATAATTTCATACGCGCCGGTAATATCGTGTATGTTTCGTGGGCAACGGGGTATTGAAACGATGCAGCCATGTCATGAGGAGTGTTGCGTGAGGAGTATTGCATGAGAAGTATTGAGCATATGCCCCAAAAGAATAAAAAACTTTTTTTTTGGATAGCCATATTTTCCTGTCTTGTATCGATCTCAGGGGACAAGGTTAGTGCGAGTTATTATAACAGGGGATTTTTTGCAGACCGCGTGCCTCCGCCGCAGCTTGCGGCGTTTTCCGGGGTGACCGCGTCGAGCAACGCGATCAATTTAACAATTACCTATCCCAGCGACACGTCAGATTACGAAGTCGTAAAAATATATCGGTCGAGTGGTTCGACAGCTCCTGTCGGCTGCAACGGGGATTTAGTAGTCACCCTTTCGTCTTTTACAAGTTTTGTTTATCCGGACGCCAATCATCCCGAAAATGGAGTTTTTAGCTATCGGGCTTGCATCTATGACAAACAAAACAATGTGACTATGAGCCAAGTCGCGCAAAATATTCCGACTTGTTCTGGGGTATGGTCTGCGGGATTTTGCTGGTATCTGGGCGCAGCCGCGTCTTCTTGCGATACAGCTTGTTCCTCCCACAATGAATGCAATATTTCTGGGACGAAGGGTTATGCTGGAAGCGGTGGTAACTGGACTCAATGTAAAGGTATCCTGAACGCCTTGAGCGTTACTGGTGCTTACGATGCTGGCGATGCTGGATCGGGGAATGCAGGATATGGCTGCATTACGTATTACAACTATTACAACTACAGGATTACTGATCCAGGGACCACCTGTAGCGCTGTTGCAACAGATGTCCGAAGGGTTTGTGCATGCGGAAACTAAGTTGACTTTTGATTTTTCAAACCCAATCCAAAAGCACATGCAGCCCATCACTCACCAGGAGTCCGATAGCCCCGGCGAGATAATATGCCTCATACGAAAGGACGCTTCTCCAGGCAACGGTTAAAAGAAAACTGAGGTTTAATTTAGTCGCCGTTGCCGCTTGAGTTGGTTCCGCACCTGCAAAATATGCTTGAAGCAGGTGAAACGTGCCGATAGTCACAGCAATAGTCACGAAGAGATATGCGATTCTTGTGATCGACCCCACCGGAAAAGAATGACTGAAACCGCGATGTGTAAAAATCTTGCGATAAGGAAGCCAAAAAAATCGCAAAAGACCCCAGTTTTTTATGGGATGACTGAACGTATCGTTGTCGGGTGATAGAAGAAGCGTCCCGAGGATGGCCGTGATTGCGCCCGTCGCGATAAGCGGGCTTGGTATGCTTGTCAGATTTTTAAGAATGATCGAACCTGCCGCGATGGCTGCGAAGTTAGTCACTGTATGAACCCGGCCGCTTGGCATAAAAATCTTGCACCTTTTAATGAAGTTGCCGCGCGATCAAACTTGCATAATAACCGCGTTTTGCGACGAGTTCCTGATATGTTCCTTCTTCCACAATACAGCCATCCTTAAAAACTAAAATCCTATCGCAGCGAAGGATCGTACTTAGGCGGTGGGCGATAATAAAACAAACACGGTTGGGAAGAAGTTCTTCAATAGCCTTCTGAATCAACTTTTCACAGGTCTCATCGATGTTGGCGGTGGCTTCGTCCAAAACCAAAATACGAGGGTCCTTGAGCAACGTCCGTGTGAATGCAATGAGCTGCTTTTCGCCGACACTTAGGTTGCCGCCGCCCTCCAAAAGACTCGTGTTCAGTCCATCAGGGAAGTGGCTCATGATGTGGGTAAGACCAGAGGTATGACAGGATTTCAAGATTTCATCGTCCCTTCCGCTCCCCTTTTCAACGGAGATTCCAGCAAGATTTTCGCGTAGAGTTCCGCGGAAGATCACGACATCCTGACTGACGACACCAAGTTGCTTTCTCAGGGCCGTGCGATCCCAGTCTTTAATTGAGAAACCGTCAATCTTGATGTCGCCAGACTCAAAGGGATAAAAGCGAGGAAGCAGATTGATGGTGGTTGTTTTTCCTGCGCCCGTTTCTCCTGCGAGACCAATAGCCATACCTGGTTTTACGGAAAAACTGATTCCTTTAAGGACGAGCGGGGGGTCTTGTGAGGTTATGGCGGTGTCAGAGGTCTTTGAATCGAGTCGTTTATACCGCATGTTGACAGATTCAAATTCTATGCGTCCTTCAATCGATTGCCGCACGGCTCCGCTAGGGCCGAGGACAGCGTTTTCTTCTGGTTCTAGCAAAAGCTGTCGAACCCTCTCGCTGGAAGCAAGGGCTTCTTGGATCATTTGAACTTCCTGAGTGATGGTTCTCATGGGCGAAAGAAAACGCTCGCTATATCGCGCAAATGTTACAAAAATTCCGATGGATAAGGTCCCCTCAAGCACGCGCCCCCCCCCAATCCACAAGATCGCGGCGACAGGAATAGCGCACAATAGAACGGTCATCGGACGGATAAGACTGTTCCAAGTGATGAGTTTAATGCCGGCACGATATTGGTCGTCCGCGGCATTTTTAAAGATTGAAAAGCTCCAGTCTTCGAGTCCAAAGATTTTGATGATCGAAATGCCGTTAATAAACTCCGCAAGACGCGCGTTTATGTGAGCGGTTCTTTTCTTGTAAAGGCGCAGCCAAAACCTGACGGGCTTACGAAGTGCAACGGTAAAAAGAAGCGCGGGAAGACTTGTGAGAACGATGATAAAACCAAACTTTAA
>CAILAO010000956.1 GCA_903832105.1 uncultured Pseudomonadota bacterium
AGCCGAACATCTTGCGCGTAAGGCTAAAGACACAATAGTCGTTCGTCAGCCGGATGGTCAAGTTGTCGCATTGGAAGATGTTATTCAGGGTGATGGTCAAAATGTGTGGAAGTATATTTCGTTTCCTTCTGTTTACGGCAAAAAAACAGAACCCTCAAATGCCGTTAAAAAACAGCGAAGTGAGATTATGAAACGCGTTTTAACCGCGTTAAACGATAAGTGGCCAGTTGTTATGTCTGTCATGATTGATTTCAATGGACTTGATATTGCGGATCAAACGTTCAAAGCATCCCTCGTCTGGGAACGTGGCGTTGGAAGACAGGGCGGACATCTTGTTGTGTTGGAAGATTATACTGTTCATGACGTTCCGGGTTACGGAACGCTTGGTGAAGGAGATCTTTCTAAAGAAATGAAAGAAGCTGCTCTTAAAGGCGAAATCACTCTCTTAAAAGTCAAAAATTCTTGGGGCAAAAATCGTCCCGACCGAGGTCTTACTGACGGTTACACGCGTTTTGATTGGGAATATCTTTCAAGTCAGCTCCCATGGAAATACAGCGAAGAAAGTTCATCCTCGGAAGTCGAATATTTTACGACTCTATCGAACTTTGTTTTACCGCCAGGGTATTGATACTTCTATCCTCAAATGTTAGATGCTGTTTTAAAATCCACTGTTTGACAGTCTCTTCGTCGGGGTTCTCGAGTGAGCGATAGGGATCGGGTACCTTTATTCCATGATATTCGTCACACATTTTATTTACTCGCCTAACGTCCTGTTAGTTCTGGCCAACGACGGATCACAATTTCAAGTGGCAGAAGTAGTAAAAGAAGCCAAACCCACGAACGAGAGAAGACCCAGTAGAAATCTTTGGTCTCTTTAAATCGCTTGGGCATTGCGATCCCTTGACGACCGGTGACTTGACTCGCCCAATCCTTTAAAATAACTTGAGGATCCTTGGGCGGCATCACGAGCGCTGCGCCTGTTATCGCAGCTAGCTCCTCTAACTTCTGAGCTGATTTCCCGATGGCGCGGTCATTTAAAATCTCGGGGAAAACAGCAGCGGACTCTGCTTTGACAGAGCCAAAAGCTGCATGACGACCTTCAATATTGAGTAAACATCGTTCTTCTTTAGGCATTTCGATCGCAATACGTCCGCTAATACGCCATGAGGTAGCTGTAACTTTTTCTGCGATAATGTTCGGACTTGAAGCGATTTGTCCGCAGACTTTAATCTGCCACGTATTGGCCCCAGGGGAAATAGGGGATGATTCAAAATACCTGGCTGCAGGGCCTTCCAAGTTTGCCTGCCATTCTATTTCGTTTTTTTCATTTTTAAAGAGTTCGAAGTTTTGAATAAGAAGTGGTTTCTTTAAATCTTGCCGGAGCAGCCAAGTCATCGCTGCGTGCATAAAACGATTGTAGGTATCACGGGGAATTTTAGAATCGCCGGTGACTCCCGACATTGCCAAACGCCAGAGAGAATCTGTGAACATCCAAAGCGCACGACCACGTCCGGGATAAGATGCCAAAGCAAGGGGTAATTCACGAGGAAGCTCTCCTAGTGCGCTTGGGCTTTCTCCAACGGTTCCCGTAATTTCTGCGGTGAGAAGTGGCGTGACTTCGCTGTCTTTAAACCGTACCTTTTCCATATGGTGGAGGCCTCGTCCTTCCGTGAATGATTCAAGAGAACTTTTAAGTTGTTCCCAATCATCATAGACGTTAGCCAGAGCTCTCTTTTCTAATGATGTTTCTGCAAGTTTCACCCGGAAGCGAAGTGAGGGATCATAGTAGGGGCCCGTGAGATCTTCATCTTCGGAAAAATCACTTCGTCCACTCAAAAGGAACTGCCTTCTAAGTTTGGACCTTGGATCGCTCATCGACTTTCCTCCCGATTTGCCGCTTTGATCCGATGAATCGGGCTCTCCAAGGGTAAACGGAAGGATTGATTTAAGGGATGAACTCATGAGATCCGAAGTCTGCATAGCGCGAGGTCCGCCAATGAAAAGAAATCCACCTCCTTCTTCGACAAATTTTACGAGACGCTCTTGATACTCAGGTAAAAGAAACTGAAAAAGCGTAAAATTTTGCATGATCACGACGCGGAAGTTCGGTAACTCTTCTTGAAAAAGTCGTTCGACCGGGAATGGAATCAGGCTAAGCTCTCTTTCGTTCACGTCTTGACTGTCCCAAGGATCCCGTAAAATAAAGAAACTGATCAGATCATATTTTGGTTCAGATTTAAAGTAACGCCTAAGAAAGCGTCCATCCCAACTAGGCCGTCCTAGAATGTGAAGAATACCAACTGTATTTGGCATCACCTCCATGGAGAAGTGTTTCACGTTGTCCCATAAGATCTTTTCATCAGCGATTGGCAGCAGTTTTACGGACAGTAGATGCTGTCCTCGTGAAAGCGTTGGGATAGTAAGCATGACCGTGGTGGTGAAATCTAGTGGTGAAAATTCCGCATTTGACGTTGAAAGAACCTGATCACCATCGGCTGTGAGTTGGACTTGAACTCGTTCTCCTAATAAACTGGTAGCGTCTCGCTTTAGACCTACGGCGATTTCAGAGGTTTTCCCTTCAAAAGCGAACGGTGGGGCGTCTAATTCTGTAACCCAAATATTCTTGTCGTCTCCATCGCCAAAACCGACAATGATTCCCCGAGACGGCTTGATTTTCTGAATTGAGGGTGGGACCCTCCATGAAACCGTTGGTTGAAAGTCACCACCATCCGATAAGATGACCCAAGGGTCCGACCCGACCTTGCCAAACCAGGAATCAAGCACCCGACTTAAGGGTGTAAAACCTTTTAAAGTGTCTTTATCAAGCGATGAAAGGTGCGATTCGAGAAGCTCGCACCCATAGCGAGAACAAGCTTCTCGGAGAGACTTTATAGACTCATCTCCTATCTCAAGAGGAGACTTACCCCATGAGACTTTCTTTCGTCCACCCTCACGATGAGTTCCTCGCATGCTATCTGAGTCATCGAGCAGGACGTGAATAGGTTGCAATTTGACTGTTTCCGGAAGCTGTAAAGGTGAAGATCGTGGAAAAAAGCATAAAAAGATTGGCGTGAGCCACCCGATGCGACAAAGCCCAGCCAGAATCCCACGCCACGGACCCATCGTCTTCATCCAGAACGCGATCAAGATAATGATTAAGAGCATGCTGGTCGCCAAGGCCGCAGCAAAAAGCGCTTCAAAATGCTCGATGTAATCATTAATCCACAGCATCAAACATTAACCTTATCTCAGACGTTTTAAAATCTCAGGAAGATGCACTTGATCACGTTTATAATCCGTCGCCAAAGCAACCATTAAAAGGTTGATAAAACCGCGTGTAGCCCATTCCTTTTCTGGCTCCGTTTTACACGTTTTAATATCCTGCTTTTCTGTCTTATCCTGCAAAGTTTCAAGAAAACTATATGGAATATTAATGATCGCGAGGCGTCCGTCAAAATGAAACCCTCGCCACACTTCTTTATCTTTAAGGCAAGATGGCAGAGAATCTAGCAAATAGAAGCTCTGCACCAACTCGTGTCCAGGCGCAATAACCTTCCAGTCGAGATCATCATTGTTATCCTGTCCTCTTCCTTGTCCGTTGCCTCGATCTACGTCATCTACACCGCCGAGGCTTCCCCTGGAAAAGCCTTTTTTTGTGAGGGCATTAAGTTCAGTTAAAGAGAAAGACCCTTGGATAATCAGAAGGCCGCCTCTCTTGATCCAGCGCACGAGAGTCGCATCGAGGCCGTTTTGAACAGATCTGTCATCTCGATCGACATGGTTGAGGTTTCGAAGAGGCTCAATACCCTTGGCCCAAAGCCAAGGATCGTCTG
>CAILAO010000957.1 GCA_903832105.1 uncultured Pseudomonadota bacterium
TTAAAGTTTGAAATAAGGGAAGACGTGGCCCCATATACCGAGGTGCCTATTTGAGAGTCACCTTTTTTAAGAAAGAACCCTGACATTTTTAAACGACACCATCAAACATTATAAATTACTGACAGAAAAAACCTTCATTCCTTCAAAATACCTGCGGTTTTTGAGACAAAAAATTTGTCCTCAAGTTTTACGAGGAAAAAGCCGAAAAGGAACAAAGAAGTTGAGAAAACACCAGAATTCAAAAAAAATGTTTGGAGGAATTTATGCGTTCGAGTGCATTCCCCCCAGGGTATTTGTTCCATGAAAAAATCATTAAATTTTGAGTGATTAAACGTGAGGGGAATATTGTGAAGACTGAGCGCAAATTTATAAATTGGAGAAAGGACTAAAAAATGGATCGCGTAGAAAAAAAAACCCGTCACGATGTTCTAAAAGATCCCGTAACCAATACTGAAATCGATATAGAAGTTTTCATGTATTCGAAAACAAGACGAATGATGAAATCCTTACTTAAAAAAGTCAGCAAAAAGTTGCAAACTCAGCTTTCTGAGCTGGATAAAAGGCTGAGCCATACCGCAGAGAAAAAAAGTGAACTCAAAAAGGAATCATCGAGCGAAGAAGACTTTATAGAAGTGATTCCTCCCCTACCATCCTCATCTCTTAAAAATTTAGTCTGCCTAGCACGTCATGTTCACAAATCGCTCACAAAAAATTGGCTTGAAGTTTCGCGAAAAGCTGTACAAGCTAAAATGCCAAAAAATGTCAGGTCGACCTATAATTCTCCAGTGATAGAGACTTTGCTGAAAGATGCAGGCGAAGGCAATTTTTTTGCCCAAAATAAATTGGGTGACTTTTTTCGCGAAGGATATTTTGTTAAAAAAGACTATGTAAAGGCGAGGCAGTGGTATTTAAAAGCTGGAACTCAAGGATACCCCGAGGCACAAAACAACCTTGGAGCTATGTATCTCACGGGAGTCGGTATTGAGAAAAACTATTGTGCTGCTGCTTTCTGGTTTAGGAAGGCTTCGGAACTTGGGTTTCTAAAGGCGCAATTTCATCTTGCTCGTTTATATCGTGCAGGACTCGGAGTCGAAAAGGATCTCGAACAGTCGATTCACTGGTGCAGAAAAGCTGCTGAAGCTGGGTTTCCAGACGCGCAGAGTATGCTCGGCGATTTTTACCGTGATGGTAAGGGAGTTCAAGTTAGTATCGAAGAAGCTATCAACTGGTATGAAATGGCATCTTTACAGGGCCATACGGCGTCACAGAAAAAGCTGGGACTCATTTATGCGTGTTTCTGCAAGAAAACAGAAGACGCGAAGACTGTTCTTAATCTTTTTGAAACCAAGAGATCAGAAATCTCCGCTGTCAGAATTTTCAAGAGAACTATCCCTTCCGCCAAAGGCGCGGGCATCAGGGATTTTAGCACCACTTTCGAAGACACAGAAATAAAGCAAGCGAGTTAAAAAAGCCGCCAATAGAGATTTCTATTTGCAGAATTCTGGTAAATTTTTGTTTTCCGTCGTCAAACCAGCCGCGAGTTTATCAAAGCTATCACAGGCATCCGATTTTTGTTCGTCAGATAGGCTGTCTTTAACCTTGTTAAGTTTTTCACTCACCGATTTAGCTACAGTGTTGTTCATCTGACCTCGCAGGGCCTCGGTCTGTTTTGCTATGTCTCCACTCGCACCACCGCCAAGATCTTTTGCGGTTTTTTCAAGCTGTGTCATGGCAGATGAGACCGACTTTACAGTGTCTTCAGGCATGCCTGCTTTGCTCGCACCAGCAAGAAATGACTTCATGTCCACAAGAGTTGCAGTTAACATAGAATTTTTATTCGTATCGAATACCGTATCAACCAAAGTTGCAACCTCACCAACCAAGTCAAGGTAAGTTCCAACTTCTGACCCAGAAAATGTTTTTGCGTTCATCGCATCGACCCTACGCTGGATATTTGGCGTGCCTTTACCACTTGTATCAGTTGAGTAAAGCAGGATTGTATTCAAAGCCAGCGCTTCCGTAAGATGACCTAGAGCCCAAAGGAGATGAGATTTTGCACGATGAGAGCGATACTGGGTCGTTGCGGTACAAACGTGCCGCCCGGCAACTCCGGCTGAAATTTCGTAATTTTCAATCATAATGTCGCTATCAACAAATGGACAAATAAGTTGAATCACTTCCGATACGCTAGCCAAAGTTGGCACCGCTTGACGAGGAGACGTCGCACAATTAGGGTCCGTACCATCGAGCGTACATGGCCTAATAACATCGATGTCCTTCCAATACGAAACACTGCTCTGATCGACTGCTCCGAGCTTTTTAGAATCGTCACTCGTTAGATTTATCAATACAGACAGCTTTTGCATTTGACCTGCAGTATCGCTGCTCGCAGTACTTGTCACATCGGCTAGACTCGTAGTTGAAGAAGTGGACGTGCTTGTCGTTGACAGGTCAACCAACTTGATCGCAACTTGAAGCGGATCGATGCCAGCAAGCGATAGCTTTATAAAGCCCAGCAAAATGTTGACTTGTTCACTATCTGATTTGATTGCTCTTGCCTTTTCCGCTAAAGTTAGCGCTTCAGTAAATTCTCCACGATCGTACTTTAGCTGTGCATCTAGGAGTATATAATCCAAGGCATCTTTCTCGTTGTCTGTCCCAAAAACGAGTTTGTTGAAGTTTAAGCCTCCACCACAACCCGTCAAGGCCACCATTAAAAAAGCGAAACAACTAAAAACAATTCTTTTCGCGACTAACGTCCGCACTTCACGATCCAACATGATATAGCTCCTCTTCTCTTCAGTTTTAAGACTGATTCTAGTCCTAATTATTATACGGCGAGAAAGTTATTCAGGAAAGAATTCAATGTGTTCGTTTGAATCGGTGAGATGATATTTGTCTTTTAAGACTTTTTTAGCGTAACTTCTTGACTTTTTTAACTTAACAACCTCTTGTGAAAGCGACTGATTTTCTTCTTCAAGGGTTTTTACTGTTTTCCCAATGATTTCTCTTGTTTTCCGCAACTTTATGTAATTCTCTATCGAGCTTTCTCCACGCACGATTCCTATTCCCAAAACAGTTACAAGAAAAAGAAACATTAAAAAAACCCACCTTTTTGGAACGTGATGATGGGTACTCATAAAACCCTCGTTTCACGAGGAGGTGACTTATAGGGATTCGTTTTTGACTTTTCTAAATACATCTCAGATTGCAGCCGTTCTGCTTCAGTTAAAAAAGACTTCAAAAGAGGTTCGATTTTGTTAAGAATGATTTTTGCACACCCTTTCCATTCCGCCTTTTCTTTCAAATGACCGAGTTCTAAATAGAGTTTTTCTAGAGATGTTTCGATAGAAAAGATCGCTTTTAAATCTGGAATTTTAACAGGGTTTATATCGCAGTAATTATGCCACAGCTCAATGATTAAACCGAAATCTTCATAAGTCATCTCTAGTTTCGCGGACTTTTGGAACGACGTCATCTCCCAACACTCGATGGCCAATGGTTTCACCATTTGAAGCATGACATCGACAAGATTTCGAATAGTTTCCAGGGATTGAATCGCTAATTCGACGGGCGAATCTATTTGAATTTCAAGATTAGACTTTGAATGTAGAAATATTGGTCGTCTACTTTTACCGTCGTTAGCGACAGCGCCAATCTCCTCCATAACATCTTGTCCATCAAGAAAAATACGCGTGATGGAATAACTAGGAGGGACAAAATTTTGCTCAACCCAAATTGCGGCTTCGTCCAGCGTCTTTATTGGGATAGGCACTGGAATGGTTCTTTTGTTGAGCAACAGTTTTTTCAACATAGTTAAAAGCTCTTATGAAACGGGGGACACAATACTAATTTCATGCGGCAGCCTAGCCAGTGGAGGTACGATGCGAAATTAGTATTGTGTCCCCCTATTTTGTCTTTCTTCTCCTTTTTTCTATTTCATCGATGCAACCGTTCTTGCTGTGTCCCTTTCAAGTTTTTGACTGACTTGCTTCGCTAGCGCGTGTGCCCTAGAGTCAAGTGGGTCAACTTTCACAATTTCCTGCATGAGAGACTTAACTTCTTCATATCGATCCAGCTTGAACAAGACGCCACCCAACGTATACTTCATGTTGTGATCGCTTGGATGGAGTACTAAATACTTCTGGAGAAGTCTTTCAGTGTCCGTAAAGTCATTTCTGTCGTGTGCAATTTTAACAAGCGTATAAATAGCTGCGGTATTCTCAGGATTGATCTCAAGGGCTTTCACGACCCACTTGTTGGCTTCCGCCAGCTCTTCCATCCCCTGGAAGGCTAAACCGAGACCAAGATTTGCCATTTCATCTTCTGGAGCGAGACTGACGGCCTTCTGGAAGTGTAGAACGGCAATGTCATAGCTGCCCTTAGTTAAACCAACAGTACCGAGGCCGATATAAGCCTTGGCTGAATATGGATCCTGCTCGGCTGCTTGAATATAGGCATTTTTACCAGCTTCTGGATCTCCGAGTTTAGTAAACGAATCACCTATCAAGCGGAACAAATTGGCCTTGTGATGAACTGGGACATCCTTGATTCTGAAGATAGACTCGATAAGATCAATGGCTGCAAGATACTGCTTGGTGGCCACTTTGGACTCAACCTCAAGGACTTGATGATCGATAGCCGACGGATCAATCGTGACCGTTTTCAATGCAAGCGCATTAAAAATGGTCGTCATCTCTTCTTTTACCTTCTCTCTACTGAACTGATGCTCGATCACAGACAGGTTTTTCTTAACGATATCGTGTCTGAGGGCGCCAGCACTGGCCACCTTCGTGATTGCAGAGGCCAAGCTTTCTGGTGAGCCAACACAGAAGTCAAACCTATGCTTGCCAATGTATTCCTCGACGAGAGGTGTTCGGGAACCCAAAACTGGTATCTCATTGGCCATGGCCAAGAGAAGTCGGTATGGGTCGCCTTCGAGCCTATCTCTGGAAGAAATATTGGACAAGTAGAGGGCATCTGCAGCCGTTAGCAACGAGTCGAATGTTTCGCGACTCGGAGCGGCATACGAAACACGGCGGTCAATGCCCAAGGTCACGAACCTGTCTCTAAGGTGTGGCGCGAATGTCCCGATCCCACAGAATACAACTTTAAGTCTGCGACGAAGTTCGGCATTTTCGTCAACGGCGAGCTTAACCGCATGCGCCAAGTCAAGCAGACCTTCTTCCCATTCGATTTGCCCAAAATGGACTATCAGGAAGTCACCATCAGAGAGACCAAGCTTCTCAAGAGCTTTAGCCTTTTCTTTTGGATTTCGTTGGGCTCGTCTTTCAACCCAGGGAAGGAACTTCGTGATGCGTTCCTCTTCTATGCCCTCAAGCAACAAAGCTCTCTTCCCAGCTTCGCTCTGGACGAGGAACATATCAGCGGCGTTAGTAACCTCCCGCCTGATGGTACGCATTTGGCTCACATCCTCGCAAGGAAATGGAACCAAATTGTCAGACCAAACCACTAGTCTAAAGCGCTTGCGCCACTTTGACCTAACAGCTTGATAGGCATATACGCCAAGTCTCTCTTTGACAACAACAACATCAAAATTGTTCAGAACCTTTTCCAGTCCTGGAAGATACGTCGTGTTGATGTCGTAGTCGGGCAGGGCTACACACTTTAAGTCTCGAAAGCGGCTTGTCTGAGTCAGATAGCCACAGATTGACTCAGATGTAATAACCGTGACCTCAAAACCATCGGTCAGTAAACTAAACTGATCGATTTCTTCGACAGTTGGCAAATTGCCAAACACCAATGCCAACTTTTGCTTCTCGGTTCCCTTGCCTTCCATAAAATAACCTCCCTGAGGTTTAAAGTGCATCACACGCCTAACTCGAAATTCACCTTCTCAATATACCCTGAGTGATATCGTCCAATCTTTTGCTTCGAGTGAATCAGGCTGCTCAACTCTTTTCTGAATTCTTCACTCGCATCGACAAGCTTGACTTTTAGTTCCTTGTCTACGTTCTCAATTTGCTTCCACATCAACCGAAGCTCATTTTCAAGCGCGACAGGAAAAACGCCCTGCTCCCTTAACAAAACATCCGCCACTCGAAAATTATGAAACGCCGCAGTTCTTCTCTTCAGTATTTCAAGCGTCTCATCGTACCGTTCAGCCCGCAGCAAGTTCAAAGCATCTTTTCCCCGCTCCAGATACGCGGAAAGCGCTGCTTTTGCTTGCTTTGCGTAATCTCTCATTCTATCGCCAAGGGCAGCTAACAAGTTGTCAAATTTTTATAAAGCCTAACTATTAGTTTAATTAATCCCCAAAGCTGTGTCAAAGGGGAAATCTTATATTCTTGTTCCTCTTCAAAAAGCACCTAAAGGCAGAAAATCGGATCCTCTCCAAGATCCGAAGACAGCTTATGAAAAGTCTATTTTTATATTGTTTGCATATTTGGGCTTGATAATGTACCAGAAACCTTAAAGCTGATTTCTCCGTCGCGGCTCCCACCCAATATGGCGTCAAGAATAGACCCGAACTGTTCCTTAAGCGCCTTTTTTAGAGATAATTTGATGGCAATATCCACAGTCGACTTAGCCAAAGTCCCCTTTAGGAGAACCTTCCCGTCCGTCTCTAAAGAAAAATCCTGGGCAATGAAACCCGATCCCTTATCCAAAGTGAGAGTTCCCCCAGCGAGCTTTGCTTGAATTCCCGCTTTACTGAACTTCTGATCTGGAAGGTTAAAGGCGGGATCGCTGAGCTTGAGTAATGCGTCTTTTAGCTGAATATTAGCAGTGCCATTTGACTGCGTTGGGTCACCGCTATCGAGATCAAATTCCACCTTAGCTTTCAATTTCCCTATGAAGCCCAGTTTGGTTAAAATTGGGGCCAGCAACGGATTGACGCTCGACCCCTTAGAAAGAGCCCCCAGTGCAAAGTCAATCCACTGACCAATCGAAAAGTTATCACTTTCCAATTCAATGCGAGAAGGAAGCGCAGCCTGGCTAAAAATCAGCTTAAAGGCGCTAAGAGTGACCTCAGCAGCAAAGGTTCCCCCTCCTTTATCTACAACTTCAACTTCCACCGAAACCCGCCCAATGAGAAGAGAAAGAAGGCTGATACGAACCTTGAATTTCGAAATCTGAAGAGGAGAAGCCCCTGACGAGTCAATGTTGACATCCCTTGCCTCTAGTCCAATAGGGAACTTTGATCCGAGCTTGCCAATGTGAATGCTGTAACCTGTCGCTGAAGAAAGCTCAGCGGATACGTTTTCTTTGAGGACTTCATAGGGAAACGTGAAATAGACAAAGAAAATGAAACTGACTAAAAACAGCACAACGTAGCCAGCAGTTTTAAGCGGATTTCTCATTGTTGTATGTACACCTATCTCATCACGGATGTTTATACTTTACGGGGTTGTGGAATAGCCGCGAATTTCGACCTCCGCACTAAAAAATAATCGTGTTCCATATCGGCTTCTAATCTGCAAATCCCAAATTCGTAGAAGTTTTCCAGATTTTTCTACCTCAACTAAAAAATTGAGAAAACGCGGAACTGATATCTCGGGAAA
>CAILAO010000958.1 GCA_903832105.1 uncultured Pseudomonadota bacterium
CCGGGAAGGGGCGCGGGGAAACCTGGTTGCCAATGTTGGCAGTGGTGGCCGCGCCCCATCCCGGCGGCTGAAGCGGGGCGTTCGGCTTTATTGAAAGCAGAGATAACGCGCTAACCGATAAAGGATGAACATAAAAAATTCACAGAGCTAAACGTATTCCAAGAAGGTGTGTATGCTTTCTCACAAAAATAGTAGATGGAGTTTCATGATGAATCTCCTATTGATTATCAATATTATTCTGATTTTTACGATCATTATTTCAGGAGGCTTTCAAATTTCATTAGGGACAATAACAATACAGGCACATGGTATCCGTAACCCATTTCATGCGCTTGTGGTACTCATCATTCTAAAGATTTGGTTTGAACGAAAACAAAAGAACGTTGGCATCATAGAATACACGAGAAGACTGTTAGAAAAAAAATATGGATTTTGGGCAATCATCAGCATCTTCCTGCTCATGGCGATCTGGATCAAACTCTCCCAACACTATACCTTCCACACAGGGGCATACGATCTCGCCATGTACGATTCTGCGCTCTCAAATACACTCAAAGGCAATTTCATGTATACTCCCTGGTTAGGAAGGAGTTATTTTAGTGAACACTGCGCGCCAATTCTTTTGGGTATTCTTCCTTTGTATGTGATCCATGATGGAGCAGGCGTGCTGATGATTGTTCAAGCGATGGCGTTGGTTACATCGCTTATTCCGCTCTATCATATCGCCAGAGATACATTCAAGGATGTGCTCTTTTCTTTTGGAATTATTCTCGCCTATCTGAATTATCGGTATCTGCTGAATGGGTTTATGTTTGATTTCCATCATGAGATTTTTGAACCTGTGTTGATCTTCTCACTATTCTTCTATTTACGGAGAAATAGACAGATTCCCTACTTTATTTTTCTTGTTCTCGCGTTAGCATGTAAAGAAGATATGCCAATGTACTTGTTTGTATTCGGGATATATGCCTGTGTTATAGAAAAGAAATGGAGATTTGGCCTTCCGACCATGCTGATCTCACTCATATGGGCAATAGTTGCCATAAAAATCATTATTCCTTATAGTTTTCCAGATGGCGTACAGCCCTCTCGTTTTTTAGGACGATGGAGTCAGTATGGGCAAACGTATGGTGATGTTGCTTGGGGAGTCCTCTCTGATCCATCAGCAATTCTCGGAAAACGCTTTTTCAAAAATGTGTGGAAACTTTTCTCTCCGTTAGGATTTCTTCCATTAGCCAATCCAGTAGTCAGTGTCTTAGCAGTTCCTCCGTTTTTATTAAACAGCACGTCAAATTTTGATATGCAACAATCCCTCAGTGTGCATTATGCGTTACCTATTCTCCCGTTTCTCTTCATTGCGCTGATCGGGGGCATGAAAAATATTTTTAACAAATTTCCACAACGACAGAAATGGCTGATGGCACTCTTTTCACTCTATCTTCTCATGATGAATGTGAAATTTTATCTTCTCTTCTTCGAGTCGTTTGCCATCTCTCAGCATGATGTCATTGGACATCGGTTACTCACACGCATCCCTGAAAACGTCACGATTGCTGCTCAAACAAGTATTATTCCACATCTCCATCGGTCTCTTCAGGTGTCGATGTTACCCGATTATAAGGAGTCACAATATATTTTCTTTGATACAAAGCGATCTCGATGGCCGATGTCCAGTAATGACTATAATCGCCTTCTTGAAAACTTCATTGCCGATGAGCATTACACCTTGTTATCGCAGGAACAAGGATTCTATCTTTTTAAAAGGAAAGACGATGCACAAACTATCAATTAAGTTATGAAGTTTTATGGAGTTAAGCCGAACAATCGCTTGCAGCGGACTTTGAAGGGGCGCGGGGAAACTTTGTCGGCAAATGC
>CAILAO010000959.1 GCA_903832105.1 uncultured Pseudomonadota bacterium
ACAACTTATGTGAGACTGACGGGTTAGATAGAGTCGGGGTGACAGGAATTGAACTATGATCAACGTTACATGATCTGAATAATCAATATACGTATCTTACATTCAGTGCTTTTGTCCCTCCAAAAGCTTTAATAACTGAGCAGTCGGATAAACCTGAAGGGAAAGCTTTTCGAAATCCCGGTCGTTAGACCAAATAGGAACCCCCTCTTTCAGAGCCAAAGCTGCCAGATGGACATCGTCAGGATCTCTTTCATTGAGAAGCCGGGCGGCTTCAGGCATGTGACTGCGGTAATGCTTTTCCTCAAAGATCGCTACGGGGAACATTCTTAATTGCAACAGAAGAGACCTTCCATCCAAACCGTATTTTGAAGCAAGCCGCGGAATATACTCTTCAACTTCCAGAATATTGAAACGGGTTGTGATCAATTCGATTGTGGGTCGAAGGAAGACCTGTAACGCTGCCTTTCCAATCACCGCAGAAAGGATGACATTACTGTCCGCGGCGAGTTTTCTTAAATTCCCGGAAATCATTCAAGATCTCTTTTTCTTGGATCTTTTTCGTGGAAAGCTCGCCGGCAATGCGACTGCCGAGAGTCGCCACAAAATCTCGCTTCAACTCGATGGGGATCTCTGCCGTAGCCTGCAAAGGAAGGAAGCACCCCACCATTTTGCCACTTTTCGTGATAATGACCATATCCCCTTTGCGGGTATAACTCGAGATACCACTCCGGAAGCTTCTAATAGACGCTAATTTCATAAGTCACCTCTTTCGATAAGAGAAGTCTACTCCCAAAGAGAAGCTGTGTCAAGTTTTGTGTACACATTAAACTTGACGCCCTAAGGCTCTGTCCGAATCTCGCTGAAGATTTCACTATCACGCCGCGCTGAAACCAGAGATAAGCCTCCCCGAACTGGCGCTATCGACATAAATGTGGTTTCAGCCACGATCTGGCATGTGCCAGAAACCAGGAGTGCGCCATAATAGACCAAAACCAGTTCTCTGAAACCAACGGCCATTCTGGAGATACATTGCAGATATTTCCAGAAATATGGCCCCAGAATCTTCGCGACACCGGCATGCAAAGAATAGCCATTCAAAACTGGAGATAAGTCGCTTTCACAAATCGGATTAAGCCCAAATTCCAGTTTCAGCAAGTTTGTCTTGATTGGAAGATTTAGATCATTGGCAAGATAGGCTGAAACTGCGCAGCCAAAACTAGCGGCCTCTTTGGAGATAAACAGCTGATCATCTGCCAGAAAAGGCCAGAGCTCCGTTTCCAGTTTTAAGCGAGCTCCAAATTCTTTTGCGGAAGCATTTGAATATCCGCGCAACCTTTGAAAACGTGCGAACATAAAAAAAGTCCCGGGCCATTTAACGACCCAGGACTTAATTATTTACCTCTGAAACCCAGAGATAAATATGACTGGTCGGGGTGACAGGAATTGAACCTGCGACATCTTGCTCCCAAAGCAAGCGCTCTAGCCCCTGAGCTACACCCCGATCAACTTTCTAAATTTTAATGAAGATCGGGATTGTACTGATCACCGTCTACTCTCAATCAAGATCAGTACACCCCGAAGTAACCTTATAATTTTTTATATACTGAACTTCGGGGTTGTCCCAATTCCCCGATGATCTTAGACCGAAATTGGGGCACCCCGACGAGGCCGCCATTCTATCGGCGGAAACCGCCGATGGCAAATGCTTCTCAAAAAATAGAGCGCTCTTTGTGGACGCTCAGGACAAGCCCCAAACACATGCAGGTCATGATAAAGGAAGACCCTCCGTAGCTGATCAGAGGGAGCGGCACCCCGGCGATCGGCATGAGCCCGATCGTCATCCCAACATTGATCATCACGTGTGAAAAAAGAAGGGCGAGCACTCCCCCACAAAGCATCTTCGCCTTCACATCCGTCGTATGCTGCATCACCAGAAAGATCGAATGAAAAAGGAATCCGTAGAGACATAACACCAAAAGACTGCCGAGGAATCCTAGTTCCTCCCCGATCACGCAAAAAATAAAATCCGTGTGGTGCTCCGGCACAAAATGAAGTTGTGTCTGGGTCCCCGCCAAGTAGCCTTTCCCCCAAAAACCTCCGGACCCAACGGCAATCTTGGACTGTAAGGCCGTGTAGCCGGAACCCAGCGGATCGAGGTTGGGATTCAAGAATACCATCAAACGTTTTTTCTGATAGGCCTTGAGAAATCCCCAGGCTAAGGGGGCGGCCAGTGCCAGCACGCTAAAACTCGCGACCAGGAAACGCTTCCGCACGCCCCACAGGAAAAGAATAACGATCGACATGGGAATAAACAAAAGTGCGGTCCCGAGGTCCGGCTGTTTGACGATCAAAAAAAGAGGCACCGCCAGAAGCAAAAGCGCAATACTCACG
>CAILAO010000960.1 GCA_903832105.1 uncultured Pseudomonadota bacterium
AGAAAATTTTTGCCGTGGGTAGCTTTGATTATGCGTCACATCTTTAACTTGAATCCACACGGGGTCTTCTTCTGAAAACACCTTGTGAAAGTCCGCTGGTGAAAGGCTGATCGTTAAGTTAAATACGCCCTCGTTCAAGGTGACGCCTGGAAACTGCGGCATCGTGACAGTTACTTCGTCCGTTCCCGACGGGGATCTAAAAAACTTCACTTCAATATCAATTGATCCGCCAATAGGGGAGCCATCCACTGCGGTTATTCTTCCACTGTATTGAAGCTCATATGGAACGCCGAAGGCGGGAGACGTGAAAAGAAAGGTCATCGCCACCATGAAGAAAACATTCAGGGTATTTTTCTTTTGCAATTTATATCTCACGAGATAACCACCTCCCATAGGTCCCACCTAAGCGGTCGGAAAAATTCAGAAAAACTTTAGGAGAGCGAATTATATTGTATGAATATCCAATAAAAACGGCAGGATAGAACTGTGGTGTTTGGGTTCGTTATAATACCCACGTCAAAACTGAGTATTTACTTTAATAAAGTTGAACCATTTTGACAGACTGACTGTGGCCAACATAAGAGTCATTGTAGCCACTTATCTTGAGTCTAATTTGCACCGAAGAACTGCCTACGTCGGTTGTCGAGGTTGATTCTGACGTGCCGTTCCATAATGCCGCAGAAATTGATAAATGGGCTGGACTAGGCTGCACGGATTGGCTCAGGGTGGTCCAGCTTATGTAACTTGCTAACGCGCCTCCGTTCCAGCCTGTGCCCAATGTTAAGAATCCGGTCGTAACATCTCTATAACCAGCACTTCCACCAGCATTGGGATCGCCAACAACTGTAACCATGAACTGCGCGGCAAGTGTAGGAAAAGCGCTTAGATAATACCCCGTGTCGACAATACTAGTTGAGCCTGTCGTCGAAGTTTGGAGACGCTCATCTCCTTGAAGACCTTTTGTTGTTATTTTCCCGTTAACATCAAGAGTCGATTGAGGACTCGTCGTGCCAATGCCAATTTTACCTGCTGAATCAATCCGCATCCTTTCATTATTCGCAGCAAGACCCCCACTATAGAGTCGAATGATCCCATATGGTTGATAGGAGCCTAGATTTATGCCGCCGCCAGAATCAACAATAGCCCCAAATCCCGCTTCCCTCACACCTGTTCCTGAATAGGTATTGCTCATTTTTTCTGCCGTTATCCAAGATCCTCCGTTAAATGCACCGAAGCGGGCAATTGCGTTCGAGGTGTTGCTCGTGTTGCGGACAGATCCCGTAAGTGTAGAGTCTACTGAATCGTTGATTTGGAATCTGTCTGATGGGTTCGTCGTCCCAATGCCCACTTTCCCCGAATCGTCGATCAATACACTTGAATTTTGTACAAGTTTTCCAGTTGTCCCATCAAATCGAGCAATGGCATTGTCAGTTGCTGAAGCTGGCCCGACGACTTGCCCATTGAGTTGAGTTTGAATGGCTGACGTAACGCCATCGAGATATCCAAATTCCGTATTACTGACAGCAGCACTGCCGATCTTAGCTGCATCAATACTACTCGGCAGATCATCTGCCGCAATCGAAGTTCCAGACGTAGCACGGCCATAGGTGTCCACCGTGACTTTGGTGTATGTTCCGGCCGTAACGCCAGATGTTGCCAGAGATAAGGTGCCAGTACCAGTTATTGGTCCACCAGTAAGACCAGTTCCCGACGCTATGCTTGTAACCGTTCCGCCAGAATTGGCATCACTTGAACAAACCCAAGTCACTCCTGACATTTTTAGAATTTGCGTGTCGGAGCATCCAGCAATCTTGGCTGCGGTCACAGCACCGTTAAGAATCTTTGTTGTCGTTACGACATCGGTGGAAAGACCAGATGGTTCATAGACACCGATATGGTTATGCGACGTAGCCGACTTAAGAGCGAGAGCATCAAAAACCGCATTTTGGCTTGGAGCTTTATCAGTGACCGCATCCGTAATTGCATCACCCACAGCAGCCGTCTTTGCTCTGGCATCGGTATAGTAAAGGTTTGTACCTTCTGCGATATTCGTTGTCGAGAGAGTTACAGCGCCTGTCAACGTATTAACACTCGTCACAGGAACTGAAGCCTGATCAGTCCATGAAAGGTTTCCAGAACCATCGGTCTTTAGAAATTGCCCATTAGTTCCTGCTACTCCTGGGAGAGTGAATACGAGGTCAGATGCGATAGTTCCAGGTGCTTTCAATCCAACGTAGTTTGCCCCGTTCACGGAAAGTTCTTTAAGTTTAATCTCGCCTGTCGAAACACCCGGGTTAACTGTGAAAGCATTTACGGCGTTGGTGGTGATTGAATTTAAGTTTAAATCGGTTGAAGTTGTCACAG
>CAILAO010000961.1 GCA_903832105.1 uncultured Pseudomonadota bacterium
ATTATAATTACAGTCAACAACTCTATCTCGGAAGTGAAATAACTTCGGGTGGAGGATCGGGTGGGCTCATTTCCAAGATCAGGTTCTTCTATTCAGGAAACAGTTCTCAGTTTTCACCCTGGAACAACTGGACTGTTTACCTTGGAAATACTACCAAGACAGAGTTTGCAAACTCGGCTGATTGGGTGCCGGTCAGTTCCATGACCCAGGTCTTTTCCGGGCTAATTCCTTTTCCCGTCGGTGGAAATTGGTGGCTATTTTACAGTTCAGGCAACAAAGAATAAACATGTCGTCTCCAATCTCGAAGAAGAGAAGGCATATTTGGCGGGTCAGGAGGCTAATGAAAAGGCCATCGCGCTAGCAAAAACGCTGCTCGAATACACGACGGGTGGCGGCCCCTTATACCAGGATCCTTATTATCCAGTTCAAAAAGTGAGCGTTAGACAGTTAGGCGAAAATAGATCAGGCGGTCGCTGGAAGTATGACGAAAAGACAAGAACACTAACTTACAATAACCTGACGAACTATCTTGATAAGAGCACGTGGACAAGCGTGGAAAGTCGTCTCACTTTCAAAGAAACAATTTGGGAACAAAAAGATCCGGCGCCCGTTCTCACTGGCTATAAGGTGGATGTCATTTCGGAGCCGATCGTAAAAAATGCGACAAAGCAGGGGAAACCGAAAACCAGAAGGGTTACTACAAGCGCCACGGTTGCGCTGACAAGTCAGCCACCGGAGCCTATTTGCTGGACCAAGCCTTCTGGAAAATCTCTATCATTTCCTTCCCTATGCGGCTCTCCGACGACACCTTTCCCATGCGGTAAAAACTTTTTGCCCTGGGACTATCAAAACACGAGATTCCTGCCATTAACACTTGAAGTATGGTGTAACGGCGTTGTGACCAAAGCAAACGTGGTTTCTCAAGTCCAAGACGTCAATAAATTGGTTAAGCGCTATGTTCATGAAAATGTTCCGTATGACAATGCTAAGAGCGTGTTAGATCGCAACAAAAAAATTGGTGAGATTACCGCCCTGACATTCTGGTCACAAGGCTTTTTTCCGCTCTGGAAGGGAGTTCCCGATGGGAGTTATAAGGAGTTTTCTTCAAATGACATTAATAATGAATATGCGCTAAATGACATCCCAAAATTCACGCTTCACAATATGTTAGACCCTGGTTTTGGTAGTGGAAGCATCTTCAGAGGGGGTGGAGGCGGGACGCCTGGCGGTTTTAGTGGTGCTGGGGCTTGGAGAGACATGACTCCAATGCAAGCTCCACTCTACTCATCACCTCTTCTTCCTACTGGAGCAGCGAGTCGTTTTGGTGCGTTCCAGCAAATGGATCAAACATTGACGGCTTTTGGACCAGGAGCTTTGCAATCGGTTGGAACGCAGTCTCAAGAGCAAGCACCTAAAGGGGAACAAACTGAAAAGACAAGTGAAGAAAATGTCGATCAAGCGGGTCCGTAAGATAGATTTGTCTAAAACCGGGGCTAATCAATAGCCTCAGTTTAAAATACAGGAAACGGCCTCAATGAAACTGTTAGAGAATTCATTACTAATTTTTGTCTTTTGGTTTTTAAGCCTTTTACTCGTGCCCTCCTTATCTGATATTTCTGAGACTTTTTCCTCTAAAGCTATTGTCGAGGAAGAAAAATTTCAGCGTGAAGCTAAAGAGCAGACCGAAAAAGAAGAGCGTGAGGCTTTAAAACGCTACCCGTCGGCAGCGC
>CAILAO010000962.1 GCA_903832105.1 uncultured Pseudomonadota bacterium
CGGTCAGGTGGTGACTTATTTGTTATTGAATCATCCTAAGCCGGGAAGCCCTTCTTATCCTCTATATCATGAAGAGCAAAGCAAGATTTTTAATACACTCCGCCAGAACGCCAAGAGACTTGCGGAAGGACTTAATAACGTCAAAGGGATTTCATGCACGGCGATTACGGGGGCCATGTATGCTTTTCCTACTATTATGCTTCCCAAGGGGCGCAAGGATTTTGAATATTGTTTGGCGCTTTTGGAGGAGAAGGGGATCTGCGTTGTTCCTGGTTCTGGCTTTGGTCAAAAGCCCGGAACCTTTCATTTTAGGACGACTATTTTGCCGCCACCTGATAAAATCGAATATGTCGTCAGAGAGATTGGGCATTTTCATGAAGGATTTTTATGAGTAAGTCATTTAAATCACGCTTAGACTGCTTTTTTTTGACTATGATCGTGTTTATTTGCCTTTCCTTGACAAACAACCTATACGCTGCGGAAGTGATAGCGGTCGATGCTAAGGCAAAGACGGTCACGATTGATGAGGAACTTACGGAAGGATCTAAAGTTTGTTTTTTCACAAAAGCAGATAAAAAGATTGGATGCGGCAAGGTTAACTCGACAGATACCCACATGTCGGTGATTAAGGTCTCGAAAAAATTGCAAAAGAAAGTTGCGATAGGAACACTTGCCAGAGCTGTGACGGCAGGAGAAGTGAGCGTTTCAGGGGAAAACGCGGCCAAGGAGACAAGTAAAGTCTTCCACCGTATTAAGCTTAATTACATTTACACGGTTCTTTCGCCATCGGTATATTCTCTTCTTCTGTATGATTTTGTTAATGCTCCCACAGGCATGCCATGGAAGGAGTATAAAAAGGATACATCTGCGATGGCTGGCGCGGCTCTTTCTGGCGAAATTCCCGTTTCAAAGAGTCTTGCGCTCTCGATGGGATTGCGATATCGAAAATTTGACGGACAGATTTTAAAGGCGGACTATGATCCAGCTCAAAGAGCGCAGTATATTGAAACAAAGCACAGTATGATGGCATATGGCTTATGGACAGATTTGTATTTCCTGAATTTGGCTCTGTCTCCCTCATTTAATCTACGTTTTTCCGGGGGGCTCGATCTTGATGTTTCTACAGCAAACTTCACCGCGACTCTCTGTGATGATCGTAGTCCTATTACCGAAGAGATCGCGTCTGCCGATTCAAAGGGGTTAAAGGTTATTTCCTTAAGGTTGGGCAGTGAGTTTACGATGGCTATTTCTAAACCGATGGCCATTCATTTAGGTCTTAATGCGTTAATCCCCGCTTTTGCGATGGCATCTTCGTTTTCAGCTCAGTTCGCTGACTCGATCAACGATGAGAATCGAGAGGAAACTCTTAAGGAAAAGATTGGCCATAAGAAGGCCTCATTTGGGGCTGAAGTCATTGTCGGCGCTCAGTTATTTTTCTAAAGAATACGAGAGTGGAGCGCGTAACAACCGTTCACGTATGTATTTTGAGGATTCAAAGAGGAGCTTAGCTTCGTCGTCTTTTGCATAAAGAGCTATAATGGTAGAACAAAGCGACTGGAAATATGTCGCAGTGCGATAGAGCACTGCCATCATATCACCAGGACCGAAGACCTCTCGTGTCACGACTTTTGACAATTCGTCCCAGGAAGCCCCTTGTAGCCATTCACGCACGATGAACCCTCCAGCGGGATTAAAGTCGCGTATCACAGGTTCGCGATTTCGCGCGTTGCCATAGTCATACATTTCGGGAAATATTTCTGTTGGATAAAAGTCCTCGATCCCTTCCAAGATTTTGCGGGCATCAAAAGGAAATTTATAATCCGGATCAAGTCCGGGTTCTTTGTGACGAGCCAGACATAACGCACCAAAAAGCTCGCCTGCGGTCGAAAGATTTTTTGAAGAAATTTCGCCCGTGGCCAGTTTGTGCGAGATGAGAAGCCCTCCCGCCTGCGGAAAATACCGCGCAATGCTTCCGAAGAGTGATAACAGCTCATCACGATCGAGAGCTCCGATGGCATGAAGATGAAAATGAAGCTCCGTAAGGGAACCGTCGTTTTGAGCGTTGAGAAACGTTTCTTGGATCACGTGACAATGTTTTCTATGTGGACACTTAAAGCAAAGTGATGATGTACTTTCGTTTTGCGGATCTTTGCCGCGCCGATCTTTGCCAAGCCAGAAACGAACTAGCTCCGCTGCTGGTGAAAAACATGGGAGATGCCCGCTATTTAGCTTTTCTTCGATCCTTTCTCTATGGATAAGATGAAGGCCGGTGCGGCGATTTTTGAATGAAAGAAAACTTTTTTTATAGAAGTTTTCGATGGCGGGAAGGGTAAATCCCCGTCCCACGAGGCATAAGAAAGTGGTGGGGTCATTTCGCAATTTTGAATGACAGCTTTCCCTGGAGGCACCTCCAAGGCGATTCATCGACTCGGGGGTTGGCCATAAACTGAAGCCAACGGGATCTCTTCCGCGACGTCCCGCCCGCCCCAGCATTTGCAAGACCTCGGAGGGGCTGTAGTCGGTGAATCCAGCCTCACCTGGCCTCGTGTAATCGCTAATCAGGGCGGAACGAACGGAAAAGTTAATGCCAAGACTTAGCCCCATGGTGGCGGCGCAGAATCTGAGCTGTCCATCTTTAACGAGATGTTCAATAAGAATTCTCGCGGGTAAGCCGAGCCCCGAATGATGAAAGGAAACGCCATACTGCTCGATCATTTTTAACAAGTTTGGCGATAGAAAAGAACGAACGCGGATATCGGAGTCGTATTGATCGATGATTGCCCGAATGGCTTTTGTGGCCTCGGGGTGTATCGGATCGAGCTTTTTCGCTAGAAAATATGCTAGATTTTCCGTAGCCAACCGACGGCCCGCATAGATAATGCAGGGGGTAAGTTGTAAGTCTTCAAGGCAGGGAAGTCGGCTCGTGAGCTCTTCAATCCGTAAGGGAAAATGCATTAACTTTTTATCAGTTATCTCGAAGACCTCAGGGGGAAGCTCACTCGCCAAGAACCATTCGTTTCCGTAGTAAACAAGATCAGTGAGCGGTACTGGTCTTTTAGTGGATACAACCAGCTCACAATCATCACCTCGCAAAACTGTCATCCATGCTTTGAACTCGTTAGAATTTGCGACGGAGGCGGATAGAAGCAAAAGTTGGCACGTCGAAGGAGTGAGGATCATCGCTTCTTCCCAAGCGCTTCCGCGTCCTTCATCTTGCAAGTAGTGATATTCATCAAAAACTACGAGTGAGCGACCAAGGTCAGGTTCGGTTCCGAGTAAAGAATTCCTGTATGTTTCTAAGGTGGCCACCACGATGGGAGCAGTTAGGTTTTCTTTAACATCTCCTGTTGCGATGCCAATGTTATGTTCACCAAACATCACCCTAAATTCGCGGAGTTTGTCATGTGACAAGCTTTTTACTGGGGTTGTATAGGCAGCGCGAAAACTGGGATCTCGGAGTTTTTCCGAGAAAAAAGCTTCGACGATTCTTGTCTTTCCGGCCGTCGTGGGGGCATCAACAATGACGCTTCGTCCAGCGAGTAGATAATCGAGAGCCCTTTTTTGCCAAGGATCGAGTTGGATTCCTGAGGATGAAGTCAAAGTAGGCTTTTCAGTTTTGGCCTCAGCATGATGGGTCACTTGCTCTTCAATGAATTGCGCGGTATTTCTTCGAGCCGTCTTAAAAGACGCTTTTAGGTCTTTACGCTCGATGAGAGAAGGTGGACGAGTATCATCGTCGTATTGCTCTAAGCGATTACGATGATGTCTATTGCGGTTAGCGTGACGATCAAGCGGGTGATCAGAGCGTTCAAACCGACGACTCTCTCGTCCATCATTTTTATTAAATTTGGATTGATTTGAACCGTGTCGCTTTTTTTTACTTCGTCTGCCCATAGAATTCTTCAAAAAAAGGCAGGTTTTTCGAACCTGCCTTTTTTAATATGGCACTGTTTTCGGCGATCACTTTGCTACTTTAATACGCATGCCGTAGAAGGAACGTATAACAAAGAGAAGACCGACCACGAAAAGAACTGCACCGATCCAGAAAGCAACTTCCTTTGCGGAAACAGCAATTTCAACCGCCAAGAGTCCGAAGAGCGTTGTGAACTTAATAATCGGATTTAGTGCAACAGAGGAAGTATCTTTGAACGGGTCTCCAACTGTGTCACCGATAACAGTGGCGGCATGGAGAGGTGTTCCTTTTTCCCTTAGATCAACCTCGACGACTTTTTTCGCATTGTCCCAAGCTCCACCAGCGTTAGCCATGAAAATCGCCTGGAACAAACCAAAAGCTGCAATGGAAATCAAGTAACTTGCAAAGAATGTTGGGTCAAAACAAGCAAAGGCGAGGGTGAACGAGAAGATAACACCGAAAATATTGATCATGCCTGCTTGAGCGTATCGCGTACAAATCGTTACGACTTCTCTTGATGATTCCACGGAGGCTTTGGCGGTGGAATCGAGTTTGATGTTTTTCTTAATATACTCGACGGCTCGATAAGCACCGGTAGATACGGCTTGTATGGAAGCTCCCGAGAACCAGAAGATCACGGCGCCGCCTGTAATGAGACCAAGGAGCACCCTTGGATCAAGGAGATCGAGTTTAAGATTAAGAAGTAAAATGATCGAGAAAATCATTGTTGTGGCACCGATGACGGCCGTTCCAATCAAAACGGGTTTGGCCGTTGCCTTGAACGTATTGCCTGCGGAGTCGTTTTCTTCGAGGAAATATTTACCTTTCGTGAAGTTAGGTTTAAACCCGAACTCATTTTGGATTTCCGATTCGATGTTCGGAATGTTTTCAATGGTGGAGAGTTCGAAGACCGACTGTGCGTTGTCAGTGACAGGTCCATAACTGTCGACAGCAATCGTTACAGGTCCCATGCCTAACATACCAAATGCGACTAGGCCGAAAGCAAATACAGTTGGATACGCCATGAACTGGTCAAGACCGGTGCTAGCAGTCATGTAGGCGACGGTCATGAGACCGACGATGAGTATGCCTTGCCAGAAGGCGCTGAAGTTTCCAGCGACAAGACCAGAAAGAATCGTGAGAGACGCGCCGCCTTCACGGGAAGCGGATACAATTTCAGCGACGTGTTTTGACTTGGATGAGGTGAATATTTTCGTGAATTCAGGAATGAGTGCTGCTGCAGCCGTTCCACAGCTAATGATGGTTGCCAGTTTCCACCAAAGGTCCCCTCCCACCATGAGAAAGCTGATTGTATAGGTGACGATGATGGAAACGATCGAGGTCGTCCACACGAGGTTCGTTAGAGGTGTTTCGAAGTTGAAATGATCTTTCTTAGAAAACCTTGCCTTGGAAACAGCGCTATTAAGCCAGTATGAGAAGATAGAGGTGACGATCATCAAGATACGCATAACGAAGATCCATACGATAAACTGCGCTTGAAGATTAGCCTTGCCTGAGATGTCCATGAGACGTCCATCGGGACCGACGTGGGTGCCGACCGCAAGGGCTATGAAGGAGATTAAAGCAACACCCGTCACACCGTAAGTCTCAAAGCCATCGGCAGTTGGGCCAACCGAATCGCCTGCGTTGTCGCCGGTGCAATCAGCAATGACGCCTGGATTTCGCACATCGTCTTCTTTGATGTTAAAAATAATCTTCATCAGGTCGGATCCGATATCCGCAATCTTGGTGAAGATGCCCCCGCAAATTCTTAGGGCCGAAGCGCCGAGTGATTCGCCGATCGCAAACCCGATAAAGCATGC
>CAILAO010000963.1 GCA_903832105.1 uncultured Pseudomonadota bacterium
CCACCGGTTCCAGCGTTATAAAAGCTGACTTCAAGATCAAGTTTTCCATCTTGACCTAGAATTGGTGCACCGTTTGCTTCGGTAAGGCGTGCTCCGTAAGATAGGTTATATTCTTCAGCACGAGAAAAAGGCGCTAGACCGATAGCGCCAATGAATAAAAATGTTATCGCTAAACTTTTATAGAAAATGTTCATATATCCCCCTCCTATGCTCACCACCTACTAGTTGTATCATCGGAGGATTTCTATAAAACTTTACTTGAAATTTCTTAATGTTAGATATGTCTTTAAAATAGCCTGGTTATAGCTAGTTCTTTTTGACTTTTCAAACACGGAGGACAATATCTAGCCGGCACGTAAGGGGGTCTTCTGACGTCATGAGAAGGAACCTCATGCGACTTCTTATGAAACTGAATGATACTAAGGTTGCCAACGATTCATTTTCATAAGCTGAAACGTGATCTGATTTAGTGCCAGAAGTTCCAGTTCTATTTCTTCAAGACATCGCTCATCACAATCCGACGTGAACGACTTTTTTTCCAGCGCTCTCGTTAAGGTATGCCTGACAAAACCCTTATCTGTGATCAAAGCAGGGTTTCCGTATCGCCCGGAAATCCATGCCAAGCCCGGTCTTTCTTGATCGAAAAGCGATGTTCCTGCAAAAGACATCTCACGATCGATCGGGAGCAAATCAAGAAGTGTGGGCAATATATCTAAGTGTGCAGCAGTCTTAAGATTGATCGCTGGCGCAAAGAGCCGTGGCGCGTAAATCAAAAGAGGGACCCGTTGGCTATCAAGAAAGTCAAAAGGTCGGAACGCCGTGTAGACGTGATCTGCTGTGATAATAAAAATCGTATTTTCAAACCACGGTTCCATAGACGCTGCATTGAAAAATTCTTTAAGGCAAGAGTCAACATAGTAAAGAGTATTTAAAAATCCTACTGCGTTATTGGTTTCATGCTTTTCCGAGTCGAGGGTCATGGGAGTTTTACGAAAAGGAGTGTGACTAGTTCCCGTATATAAAAATGAGAAAAAAGGTTTCTCCGTCTTGTTTAATTGTTTGACGAGAAACATCATGGCTTCATAATCCCACCCAAACTGGGGCGGAGGCTCTCCGTGATAATCAAGTAGTTTTGGGTAGTCCTCTCCACCAAAGTAATGTTGAAATCCTAAAGCTGTTGCGATCGCGTCAAGCCTGAAAGATCTTCGGGCGGCGCTTTGTAAAAAAAATGTCTCATAACCTGCTTTGGCCAAGACATCTCCAATCCTAGGCAGGTTCATCAACTCAAGACCAACGCCAAGATCGGGAAGACCCTTGAGCGCGGGAAAAGACGTTAATACTGATTGAATCCCTTCAATACTTCGGCTTCCATGCGCGAAAAAATTAGGGAATAACACGCCTTTTTTCGCAAGTTCGTCAAAAAAAGGAGTTGCCCCAAAGTTCTGGTTACCAAGACTATCAACATAGTAAGAACCCCAACTCTCGAGGAGAAAAATTACGACGTTGTACTTTTGTGGGTCCTCGCCTTTTTTGAGAGAACTTTTCTTTAAAAAAGGAAATTGCCTATGACTGTCGATTCCGATTTTTCCGAGGGTTTTCTCCAAGTCATGATTTGACAAAAAAGAATAGGAAACATCATCCCAATTAAGAAGGGCATGCCATGACGTAAAGATGCCATTCAAAACAAGATGTCCCTCGCGCGAGTCAGCTGACATAAAGGCATCAACGGTACTAATCGGTTTTGCAGAAACACTCCCGCGGATGGAAAGAAATAAAAAGATCGCAACCAAAAGCGTTAAGAGATAAGGCCTTTTTTCTGGTTTTAAAGGAACGTCCAAAAGCTTCCTCCAGCCAAGGCCGATGATGACAACTAAAGCAAAAAAAATAAGAATAGGCCCTAGATAATTAGCAATGGCAATATGCCAAAGGAGACTGCCGTCTTGTCTCAAGGTCAAAATCTCATCCGACATATGCCGCTTCACGATAGAAAAATAAAAACTATCGCTAATCAAGATAAAGAGCATGAGAAAGTTAAGAGCAAAATAAATCCAGCCCCATGTCAGCACCCATATCCGTCCTCTGAAGAACTTGCCTGGTAGCGCAAGCATCAGCAATGGCAGGCCGCAAAACGTCATAGATGATGACAAGTCGAATCGAATACCCCAGAAAAAACCCTTAAGGATTTGAATAAAAGTGAGTCCACTAAAAAAATCATGAAAGTGGCTGATTAAAAGTAGCAAACGGGCACAAAAGAAGAGGATAAGTGTGAATGTGATTTTTATTAGCAGTTTCGATGTCAAACTCATGCCTAAAACCGCATACCCCCCGTCACACCAATAATTGGCAACGTCTTCTCATCAAAGGGCTTCATTTCCGTTAAGGCCTTTTCTTCCATCTCGCGCTCCTTGGCCACTTTGAGCTCCAACAGAGAATCAGAGAGCTCTTCATCCATAGTTGTGCCCGGGGTTTCAAGAGACGCCTCAATATCCATACTCCGTTTGGTTTTTAGAGGTTTTGCTATCCCGAACGTCACCATGACATAACCTTGCTCCAAAATCGGCCAGCGCCAACCAAAAGCCGATCGAAGGAGAGTCGAATAGGATTTCGTATCCGCACCCAAAACAAGCTCCGTCCTGGTTTGAATTCTTAACTCAGGATTACCGCACGGCGGCTCTTTAGCCGCTTCGGTCACAGAACAACCATAAAAAGGAGATTGAGCTTTTCCTTTGACAGAGAACTCCCGCAGACTTGCGCCAAGCGACACAAAGAAGGTTCCTCCCATCGGAAATCCGATAAATTCCACTCCGTAATGAGGTCCATAGACCGCCTTTAACTTAATATCGGTTGCTGGATAGGCAATTGCAAGACCTGTTTTGGTTGGTTTTCCGGTGATATCAGAAGGCATCTCAACAAGCACATTGAAAGGAATCGGCGGACCATAAAAAAACCTAAGCGCAGAAAAGCGGCCAAATGATAGCATCAATTCAAGCGGCACAAGATCGGGAATATTGGCACCCCCACCGACACTAACCCGAGGGGGCCACCAAGCATCTTTAACCTTTTCTTCGGCTCTGTATTGCTCGACGGATTTTTGATCGACCTGTTTCCAGGAGGGCGGAAGAGGCTTTAGGCGCTGAATTTCGGAAAATCCTTCGTTTGAAGAGCATAAGGGTATGATTAAAAAAATAACCAGCAAGAAAAAACTTAAAAAGACTCTCATGCGCACACCATCCCTAGTGATCACTGGATCTAATAAATGTCTCTACCATCTTCATTCCTTCTTCTTCAGTACTCCACAACCCGTTACGGAACGATCTCTTTAAATAGTTCAAGATCTCTCCCACGCGTCTTCCCTGTCTTAAATCAAACCTCTTGATGAGCTTCGTGCCATCGATAGGCATCGCTGTTTTGCGAAGAGACTCGTGCTTTTTTCCTTCTTGTCTAAGCCAATCTAAGAGTTTCAGCGCACCTAAAACAGTCGCAAAGTCGGCTGTATCTTTCTCTCTAAACGCCGATAGCATATTGTACCAAAGAGAATAGAAAAATTCCGAAAATCCTTGATTTTCTCCTCCAATCTCTTCAGCTTCATCGATCACCGCAAGAGCGTCAGCTGTGTCCCAATGAATTTCTGATGACTGTCGAAGAAGGTCGAGCCCTTTTTTTGCAAACAAAAGTCGTTCTTGATCTTTTTTTGAAAGTTTAAGCCTCTTTGCTAATGTTCCAAGATCAAAATCATCCCGAATCCAGTATAGTAGCACGGCAATCAGCCTTCCAATCGGTCTTAGGTCTTGAGGCAGATCCTTGAGTCCCGTCAGTAATCGCCCGGGAATTTCACTGATTGATGAGATTTCAGGAAAAATGACATGAAACACCCCAAGGTTGTGCATGGCTTTAACGGGAGCTTCGATTTTTTCGCAGGTAAGCATCAAGAAAAGCTCGGAATTGATTCGCTCTTGTGAAATCAGTTTCAAACCGTGAGACTCCGAGCGAACAGCATCCAACGCGCCCGTATCGGGTTTGAGATCAAGGCTTGCCCAAAACCGAAAAAACCTCAGGATTCTTAGATAGTCCTCACGAATCCGCTCTAAGGGATTCCCCACAAAAACAAGTCTTCCCTCCTTAAGGTGGCTGCTCCCATTAAAATAATCGAAAATTTCATCATCTTTATCTTCGTAAAGAGCGTTCATTGTGAAGTCGCGGCGTGCGGCGTCTTCTTCGAAAGAATCAGTGTAGATAATCTTTGCGTGGCGCCCATCAGTTTCAACATCGCGCCTCAAGGTCGTCACTTCAACGGGAATTTTGTTTTTTAAAAGTGTGACTGTACCGTGATCAATACCAGTTGGAATGACTTTAACGGCCTTTTTCTTAAAAATCCTGGTAACATCTTCAGGGTGGGCGTTTGTTGCAATATCATAATCTTTTGGCTCTA
>CAILAO010000964.1 GCA_903832105.1 uncultured Pseudomonadota bacterium
ATACCGGAGATAACTTGAGTTGGTAAAATTAAAACTCAACTGCCAATCATTCAGTAGAAATTGAACTATTTCGACTCCAAAAATCTGAATTATTGAACCTAAAACCTGGGATTATCTGAAAAACGATCGATCTTATGCAATTTTTTTCGAATCCAAGTCGAATTTTACCAAAAAACGCGAAGAAGATAGATACCTAACGGTACACTTTAACGTCGATTATACACCCCATTGCTAAATTGTCAGTTCAGAACGGGAATCAATCAAAGCGGTCATCCAATTCAAAACATTATCCCATCTCTTTTCCAGGCACTTTTTCATCTTGCCGAGCCACATTCTGAGTCGGAGAGCGTTGACTTTATTTATAGAATCTGCAAGTTCTTCTGTGGATAACTGTCGCAAAGGATTGTTGTGCCGAATGATCGCTACAATCTGATCCAACGACAGAAATATCGACTTTTCCGAGAAATATTGCTGAACAAATAAAAGAAAGAGATGGGCAATTGCAGCAAGCGCAATGTGGTGGTGCCAAGCCAGCCAATTTCTTCCTCTGAAACTATCCAGATCGCACAACCCCTTTACATCCTCAAAATTTCTTTCAATCCAGTACCGGTTTGCCTGTTTTTTAACGAGATTATGCAAATCCTCATCAAAAATATTTGTGAATGCAAATCGGATCATTTCCTCATCAGGATCACGGATCATGATCACTCGGATAGGAATATCTACCGGCATCCCATCCTGACGGCGCCAGACGGTTACATCAGCGCATTTGACCACTTTTATTCCTCGGTTTGTGAATCGGACATCCACAGAATCCCAGCGTGTCTGAATTTCACCCAGCCACTTGACAGGAACTGGAGAGGTATTCAAAACTTTAAGTTTAGTCGGGCGTCTTCCTCGGTTCCCTTGTCGTTCGGGAAGAATTTGTTCGGGTTCGGTTATGTAAACATGAGTCTCGCAGGGAATATCACAAACAAAAGAGACTTCACGCTGATATAAGCCGGTGATGAAGTGTGAATCCCCACCATACAGAGCATCCGCTTGTACATAACTGAAGGGGAGATTTTCTGTCTTGAACAGATCCAACATCACCAACGCTAGTTCCGGCTTTGTTTTATGCTCCAATTTCTCAAGCGGGACTCCCGATTTCAAATCGTTTTTGTGAACGTTGATCCACGATTTCGTTAAGAAGAGTCGATAATCAATAAATGCAGAGACATTATTCAAACAATATGAAGCAAATACGCCTACTTGAGCATTGCATGTGTCACCAATATTCCCAAGATACTGATGTGACACTCCAACCGAGTCCGGACCATACTTCTGTTGACCAGTCTCATCAAAAATTATCGAGCCGCCGGGTCCAAGTTGTCGAATCGCATTGAATCGGGTTAATTTCATGACTTCTTCGTGTTGCCAGGGAGAAGAGGAAATAAAGTGGCTCAAATCTCGACAAGATCCACTTTTCATTACATTGCGAGCGATTTGGCTCATGTTTGATCCTCGAGGAAGTGTTATCAAACCAGAAATGTAACTCATGGCATGATGAAAAACAGTCTTTTTGCCGTTTACAAATAACGGTTCATATCCATTTCCCTCGAGAAAACTTCCGGGATTGGCATTACACTTTTTAATTTCTTCTGCAGTTAGAGGATCTCTTTTGAGATAAAAATCAACATACAGGTATATTTATTCTATGTTTATATATAGATCTTTTGGTGTACTCAATCTAATTTTACCAACTCAAGATGAATCTGAATACAAAAATGCGCTCGAATTGGCAGACACAGTTGTGACGTGGGTTGAAAAACAATTTTGAAAATAAATTACTCACCTAAGTTTTCCCTACTTTTTATACACTACGCCAATCGCTTTGAGA
>CAILAO010000965.1 GCA_903832105.1 uncultured Pseudomonadota bacterium
CCACTCTTCATTATGAAGTGTCTTTCGTATACCCTTGCCGCGAAAAATTGCGATTTTGGTTTCCATAGTGCCCTCCTTATGGGTCTTCATGGTTCTCCAAGAATCCTCATCAGGTAATTCTTCACCGACCGCCGCTTCTGGATCGTCTTCGGCAGGCAGTCGGCCATCAGCGAGCAGCTCTCGCACCGCTTCTCATAGACGGGCGGGGGCGTCCGGCCGGTGGCGATCAGGGCGTGCGTCTGGCGGGCCGTCTCCTCGGTCTCCCGACGCAAAGTCTCGTCGAAGGCGACGTCGAGGCGATGCCGGGTCTGGCCGTAGAAGAGAGCCCCCTCCGGGATCGCGACGGAGAGCATCTCTTCCAGACAGATCGCCTGGGCGCAGAGCTGGACCTTGTCGCAGTCGTCCGCCTTGGGCTTCCCCCGCTTGTACTCCACGGGGAAGGGGCGCCAGGAACCGTCCGGGCGGCGGTGAAACTCCACGACATCGGCCTTCCCGATCAGCCCCAGGCGCAGCGACCGGAGCGACACGCCGTAGTCGATCCGGACGTCGCCCCTCGATTCGTGGCTCTCGTCGTGGACGCGCTCATGCATGATCCGGCCTTCGGCGGTGCGTCCGCTTTCCGTCCACGTCTGCTCGATATGGATGAGCGCGCACTGGCGCTCACAGAACACCATGTGCTGCAGGGCGGAAAGCTGAATTAGATCTTCCGGGCTGTACATATCGTCACTCGTTACCTAATATATTACCTATATTCTTCCGTTGTTACCTAATTCGCGGTTGTTATCATGTTCGTTGTCACGTTCATTGGATATTATCGCGTTTCCGCCATTTTGCTCCTCGTCCGGTTCCCAAAACTTCCAGCTTCCCTTCCTTGCGAAGCGCCTCGAGTACGACGCGAATCATGGGACGGCTGACCCCGGAGCAAGCATGGACAAGTTCTCCCACGCCGAACTCTTCGGGAAGTTGCCTGATGGCATCCCTTACCCAGGCCGTTTTCGACCCCCGATTTGAGCGGATAATGCCCACGCGGGCTTCGAATTCTTTATAAGCGGCAATCAAAATACCAAGGCAAAACTCCCACCAGGGAAGTATTGCGTGCCCCCCTTCATGCCATCTTTCCGAAGCGCGATTTAGGACGTTGTAATAGTTCTCCTTGCTCTCCTCGATCAGTCGCTCAAGGCTGATGTACCGGCTCACGTCGTAACCGCTCTGATGGAGCATCAACGCGGTAAGCAGCCTGGATACCCGTCCGTTGCCGTCGGTAAAAGGATGGATGCAGAGAAAATCGAGCACAAAGGCGTGTATCAACAAAAGACGGTCGATCCGACCTTCTTCCCACAAGGTGTTAAAGCGGCCGCAAAGCTCAGTCATGTAATACGGCGTCTCACGGGCCGTGACCGGTACATACCGCGTGATCCAGCGACCATCGGGAAGTCTTTCTTCAATGGTGTTATCTCGATTCTTCCATCTCCCGGCGGGAAGATCGGTACGGCCAAACATATCTTGATGAATCTTCAGGATCGTTTCCGGGGTGATCGGGAAATGTTCATGAGCCGTGTGGATTCGCGACAGGACGTTCTTATACCCGATAACCTCAGCCTCCGAACGATTTCTGGGCGCAGCCTCTTTCTCCAGGAGAGGCTTCAATCGCTTCATTATGCTGATTTTGAGCATTTAAACTATGTGCTGAAATAAGATCTTGTTCTGTATATCCAAGAAACAAAGCTAAAGCCAGTTCGTAGCGAAATGAATCAGCCAATCGCGGTTTCGAGCTGATCGTTAGTGTTGGGGCAATGCGAATGGCATAAACCAAACAATCAAAGATCGCTCCTAAAATTCTTGATTTTCCCTCGTTAAATGCACTCCATAGCTCAGATTCCTCCCGTCTATTGGTATCACTTATCAAGTCTAACGTAACGATTACACACCGATCTAAAAGATCGGGCTTGTTGGCAACTTGATTGATTCCACAAATCCCAATTGCACGTTTATGCGAATACAGTATGTCGTCATCATCTGTATAAAGTTCACGTTTTGAGTACCCGTCACCAGTGACTAGACGACATAAGCTATCTGATAGCCAAACCGGTAAAACTGATAGGTTATCAAAATAGACTGAGTAGTTATGGCTAGCCAATTGTGCTAATTCTGTAATACTGTTTGGTGGAGTGACGAGGGGAACACTACTAGGATCAATAAATTCTCTAAAAAATTTTAATAGTGTTGATTTTGAACTTCCAGGCGCTCCGTTTAATGTGAGAATCGGTCGGGGAGTGTCCGGTAAAAAACTGACTACCAACAAAACAAGTAAGAGTAATTGACTTTCCTTTTTATCGACATTAACAAACTTGAGAAAATCCTTTAGATCACCTTCCTTTATGGGAATAACTTGGGCTTTTTGGTGGTTATATCTCTGAAAGAGAATAGGGGAGGTGGCCTCAATGTTCCATCCGTTTGGTGTTATATGGACGACATGTTCGTCATCACCAATATCATAATAAATATCGCCATTATGATTGCCTACTCGATTATTAAGTGATCTAGGTGAGACTTTTTCAAATAGTGCCATTCCCTCAAGAACACCTTTGGCATCTTTTACAGCTTTTGCTCCCGGAGCCTTATGGTATTTATCCCAGTACATTTTGGAGAGTATCTGATCATTTCTCTTCGATTTAAGCGGATAGGCTACAAAGCCACACCCAGGTGATGTAATACATGGCTCGTTAAATTGATTTGGAAATAACTCTAAATCGCTTTGCAGTACCAAGGAAACTATTTTTTCAGCAGCACTTCCCTTATCTTTGTTTGGATCTATCTCTCGCAGGGCACTTTGTTTAATTGAATTAAATGTCGTTAGCAACTCTTCCTCACTTAGCGGTGGCTCATTTGTAAGATTCCACGCACTAACGAGTGGCAATACTTCAGTGTCCCAATCCTTCTGATCAAACTGATGCAATAATTTTCCAACTACTCTTGAAGCAGAATCATTTCTTTTTGATTCATTAACTCCTTGAAAAATGTTTCTTGTGGAAGCGGACTTATTGTCGGTTACAGTGTGCGGACTATTCAGTTTTTCAATCAGTGAATCTGGAATGGCAAAGAGAGGGGTTTGAAACGGACTAGAAATCCACTCGTACGTATTTCCATTTGGATGAATAGATGGTGGAATGATTGCATAACCACCTTCACCACGAGTGTCTGTATATTCTTGGAACCCTCCTTTATTGCGAAGTACTTTATCTTTAGGAAAGATAAAAAAATAATGATGACCACCGGAGCCTGTTTTAGAATGTACGGTTTTAGGTAGAGATTCAACGTTGAAGCTAGAGCCGCTATCAATGTCAAGCACATATACGCCAGACAATTTACCTGTAACAATTGCAAAGCCTTTGAGGGATGGATTAAGACACCATTCTTGGAGTTGTACGAGTGTAGCCCTATTCTCCTGAAAGGACTTCCAGGGACATAGTGGCTTTTTCTCTGCACCTATAGGGATAATCGACCAACCCAATTCCAGATATTGTTTACCAATCTCAAACCACTTTTCTGAACTATTCTGCTTTTCCATATTGAGATTCTTGATTTTTATTTTGATATATTCGGGACTTCAAAACCTTTAGAGATTCAAAATAGGTGAGTGCATCAATGTTTGATTTTCGAGACCAAAAAATATCCGCTTGAGAACTAAAACTCTCTTCGGAAATATCGAAAACAAATATATACTTTGGACTAGATGATTCTCGCTCAACACTTATTGGGTTGATACCCATACAGCCAAGATATGCGGCAAACGAAAGTGAATCTGTTTTATTTTTATCTGACATACCCATATGATGACGCCAAGGTATGTCGAGACTGTAAGGTTAAGTGAGCAGTTTTTCTTGATAGTCGATGATAAAGTCATGAAGA
>CAILAO010000966.1 GCA_903832105.1 uncultured Pseudomonadota bacterium
GGTGGTAAAGTTCTTCTCCTTTGGTCACCACCTTGCGGTACTTGGTAATAACCGTATCAACCTGCAAAAAATCATAGCCGCCTGTTTTCAATTATTCCATAGTAAAATGTTAAGAAGAGGAGATCGGTATGCTTCCAATAAACTCAGCGAAAAGACTGCTTCAAGATGAGGCGCCAGCCGCCGCGCGTTTTTCTCCAAATGATGAACTCATTGTAGAGTCAAAAACATTAGGAACCTCGATCAGCTACAACCTCTTCGCTGTAAACGTATCGAAATCCGGATTCCTTCTCACTTGGACACGCGATACGGCAGTTCCGTTTAATGTCAACACGATCCTAGAAATGAGGATCGATCCCTACAATGAGTGGTTTGATCGATCTGTTACTTGCCTGGGTAAGGTTGTAAGAAGAGATGATCAAACACTCAAACGCCCAAAATTTGGTGTTAAGATCGTTCAAATTGACGAAGAGGAAATGGGTGGCTGGCAGCAATGTCTGGAGTATCTCGAAAAAAAGGCCAAGGGGTTATTAACTTCGGAAGAAGAATTTGTCCCTCCCAAGTCACCAGTTAGACGACCCGCATAGGACTTTTAGTATTACCAAATAATCGTCGCCTTTTTCCAAAATTCATCGTTTTTTTCCGGGAAATCAGAGTTGAAGTGTACGCCTCTGGATTCCTTTCTTGCCATGGCGCACCGAATTGTGAGAAGTGCGACCTGAACGAGATTACGAACCTCAATTAGTTCTTCGGTAAGCTCATAATCCCAGTAATATGTATCCAGCTCTTGTTTAATGGCAGTCGCCCGATCAAGAGCCCTCTTTAAGCGGCTCTCACTACGAACGATTCCTACGTAGTTCCACATGAGTCTTCTGATCTCATCCCAAGAATGAGAAAGTAGGACCATCTCTTCGGGCTGTGCGGCAGTGCCAACTTGCCAAGGTGGAACATGAATCTGATCATGTGGTTCCTCTGAATGCGTTAATGCATGCTTTGCCGCCTGATCCGCAAAAACAAGCGCTTCCAGTAGACTATTGGATGCAAGCCGGTTTGCTCCGTGCAGTCCCGTACAAGCAACTTCTCCAATCGCATAAAGGCCTCTGACTCCTGTCTGACCCCACTCATCAACCATAATGCCACCGCATGAGTAGTGAGCCGCCGGAACAACCGGAATCATTTCACTCACCATATCAATTCCATATTTCAAACATGTTTCGTAAATTCTTGGGAAAAGCGCCACAATCGACTCTTTTCCAAGATGTCGAACATCTAAAAGCACATTTGAAAAACCGCTTCTTTTTAACTCGTGATCGATCGCGCGCGCCACAACATCGCGTGGGGCAAGCGACCCACGCGGGTGATAAGTTTGCATAAACTCGTCACCATTCAGGTCTTTCAGGACCCCGCCTTCACCTCTTACCGCCTCTGAAACCAAGAAGTTTCTTGCTTTTTGGTGATAGAGACATGTTGGATGAAATTGCATGAACTCAAGACTCGCGATCTTGCAACCCGCACGATGTCCCATGGCGATGCCATCACCTGTTGCACTATTGGGATTTGAAGTATAAAGGTAGATCTTTCCATGCCCCCCCGTACAAAGATAAGTCTTTTCGCTTCGAATTTTTTTAATATCGCGTGCTTTACGATCGAAAAAATACGCTCCTAAACACTGGTTGGTACAGAAATTTGGCGCATATTTGTCGGTCGTGAGCAAGTCGATCGCCATCAAATCTTCATGAACTGTGATGTTTTGAGATTTCCTGACTGCCGCGATGAGTTTGGCTATGACCTCTTGCCCCGTATGATCTTTGGCGTGAATGACTCGACGTCTTGAATGGCCGCCTTCTTGAGTCAAGTGATAGGGATATTTTTTGGTGGGTTTGCTTTCTGCTTTTGTAAAATCGACTCCCAGCTCAATTAGCTCTGTAATCATTCGCGGACCGTTTTCCACGACCATCTTGACTATTCTTTCATCACAAATTCCATCCGCAACCGTTACAGTGTCTTTAAAATGCTCCTCCATACTATCGGCCTCATCTAAAGCCGCTGCGATCCCCCCCTGAGCGAGCCAGGAATTATTGTCATTAAGGCTACCTTTGGAAACCAATACAACCTGCTCCGTTCGACCTAGTTTCAAGGCTAGGCTCAAGCCAGCCATACCCGAACCCACGATAAGATGTTTAGTTTTTGTCACTTTGCTATTGTGAACACGAGTCATTTTCGGTAACTTCCTATGTAGATTTTTTTGAAAAAGCCCACTTTTTCAGAAAAGTCCGTCCCGGGGTAGCCTCCTGGCGGCCACGGGGGTTTCGTCGTCTCGGTATTTTTACGCCGAGATCCTTTCGCTGCGCTCAGGATAGAATCTGCTGAAAAAACATCTTTCAGCAAGTCCTACCTAGCACATAATAGAGCTGATGTCCCCTGTTTCCGTTTTTCGGCCTGTATTTCGATCTGTTTTTAGGTTAGGAATGGAACTATGAAAATCTTAGGATCTTTAAAAGACTGGCAAACTGGGCTCCCTAATTGGCTGACTCTAGCTCGTATTGCGATCATTCCGATCCTCCTTATTCTTTATCCTTTCAATTTTTTTACTTTAAACGTGGTTTGCGCCTTGCTCTTCGGAGTCGCAGCTATCACAGATTTTCTTGATGGATTCCTTGCAAGACGTTTTGGCACTGTAAGCAAATTCGGCGCCATCCTTGATCCAATTGCAGACAAACTTTTGGTTGTCACGGGTCTCATTTTGCTCGTCGATTCTCAGGCGATCCCATCTTTCATCGCTGGCGTTCTGATTCTCCGTGAAGTTGCCATTTCGGGTCTTCGTCTCGTAGCACTCGAACAAAATATTTCTCTCAACGTTAACACTTTTGGAAAAATCAAAACGGCTTGTCAAACAATCTCCATTTTTTGCCTCATGATTACCAAACCAATTTTTGGTTTAGACTTCCATTTAGTGGGTATGATTATCCTTTGGATGGCCGTACTTTTCTCTCTTTACTCAGCATATCTCTACATCCAGAAATTTTGGCATGAAGCTAAATTACTTGAGTCGGCCCAATAATCACAGCGCATTAACCGCATCGTTCGCGGCGCCAACCGCAAATGCTTTACAGTTTTCCTAAAGATGTCTACTTAAGCTCCGATAATAAGAGCGACAGTGTCAGCTTTTGGACTTTCTGACTTATGTCTCAGACCAAGGAACCTTGTAGGGATCGAGGTAAACCTTGTGTTGCATTAGTTTTGGAGTTTATGGACACGAAAGGTCACATCTTCCAGATCAGGTACTTGACGGCGTCAAAAGAGCTAGGTATGCGCCGTATCAAGGGTTTCGCTACCTCAATAGGTGGTCATTTCGAACTTTATCGTGATCCTTCCCTTTTCATGGCGAGTTTTGAGAGCCGAAATACTTCTTTTAATAACGAGAACAATCCGAAGATCGTTTCTCTTGTCGATTCGTCGGTAAACTTGTCAAGACATGATGTTGAATTTCTTATGACACATTCCATCCTCGTTGCTATCGCAGATCTTCCTAACTGGAGAACTTCTCAATTCTCGCCAAATAACATCTTATGGGATTACGATTACATCTTTCTCGTTAATGAAAAAGACTTCTGGCAATCACCTGTTGCACGCATCGGCCTCGCGCAAATTTGCCAACTAAATAAACCTATTGAACCAGAAAAATGGCTTCGTTGGGGGTTCACTCGACATACTGACCAAAACGGATCTTCATATAAGGACTACCTAAGAAAACTTGCGCCACCTTACCGTATCAAAGATGCCTTAAGGCGTTTCAGCTCATTTTTCGAAAAAGAAATCGTTACATTTGGCCTCGAGACAAAAAAATTTCATGTTCTTTCTGACGGACTAACCTTTTGCCTCGCTGCTGAATGCGAGCCAGTGCAGTCACCAGACTTCCGCATTGACTTTATAAGTCAACACTCTTTACTCTCGTCTCTTAGAAAACTGTCATTCAATTGCATGTTGATTAATGAAAAAGGGGACGGGAACTATGATATCGCGATCTTTTTACAACTTGAAGAAATTAAAAATCATTATAAAAAAATGAAAGAACGCCTCCCTGGAGAATTAATACTCATTTTTAAACCTCCGAAGGCGCTGGCATTAATAGAAAAGAAGGAGTGCGGATAAAAACAGTTTTTTGTTTTTGAAAGGTACAAGTCGATGGCGATGAAGTTAAAACTTCTGGGAGTGCGTGGGTCTAGACCGACCCACAAAGACGCCATATTAGGTTATGGCGGCAACTCCACGTCTATCGAACTTGAACTCGATTCAGATTTTTATCTTTTCATCGACGGAGGCTCCGGTCTGGTACAAAGGGGATGGGAACTCACCGAAAAACCGGAAAAATCAAAGTTCCATGTCCTTATATCGCATACCCACTGGGATCACATCTTAGGGTTCCCATTTTTTGAACCTCTTTACCATCCGCAAAACAAATTTACGTTCTATGCCTCCAATACATCGCGCGCCACTTTTACGGATCTTTTCTTTGGACTACAGAAGAGTGAAAATCTTCCAGTCCCGCAAAATCAATTGGCAGCCCATATTGAATTCAAAACCATCCTTCCAGCAACGCCATTTGTGATCGAAAATCTAGTCAAGGTCAGCACCATTCAATTGA
Organism: uncultured Pseudomonadota bacterium; assembly: GCA_903832105.1. GTDB lineage: Bacteria > Bdellovibrionota_B > Oligoflexia > Oligoflexales > CAILAO01 > CAILAO01. Next base: position 4,643 of record CAILAO010000966.1, read on the forward strand.
ATCATCAGGGCGTCACCTTAGGATATAGAATCGAGTACCGTGGTGAAACCATGGCTTTCATAAGTGACTCGGCACCCATCGATCACGGTAATTACCTTGGAGAAAATATGCCTCCTTGTTCCATTGTTAATGCTGAATTCGAGGAGCAATATAATAGGTCTATTTCGAAGTTTCTTGCTGGTGTGCACACTGTTGTCTTTGACACACATTTTTCAGAGAAAAATTTAAAACCTGATTGGGGTCACTCGACGCCTGAAAAAGCGCTGCAATTCTGCGAAATGGCTGGCACAAAGCGACTTATTTTGTTCCACCATGCACCAGAAGATACCGATGCTGTAGTTCGACAAAAAGTCGAAGCCATCCTATTAAAAGGTCTTAAAAAAGGTATTGAAATCGAAGCCGCTAGGGAGGGGGATACATGGTTGCTCCGCTCGGCATAAATTTTTGGGGAACTCGAGGCCTCATATCTTCGCCAAGTCGCGAGCGAGCGATGTTCGGCGGTAACACTCCTTGTATTCAAATATTGCATCATGATCACCTCATTTTGGTTGATACTGGATTTGGAGTGTCAAATCTTGGCGAAATCTTGCTAGAAAGAATTTTGCAAAATCGCGAAACTCTCGAAATCTACATTTTCTATACGCATTTTCACTGGGATCACATTCAAGGACTGCCGTTTTTTCAGCCTATTTATTTCTCAAAAACGAAACTTCACCTTTTTTTCCCAGGACCTGTTGATTCGATGGTCGCAAATTTAGATGTTCTTTTCGATGGGAGCTACTCGCCATTTTCTGGTATCAAAAGTATGCCTTCTCATATTGAGTTCCACAGCCTTTCGGATCCACTTCTTTTACATGGACTCAAAATTGAGTATTGTCCAGTCGATCATGTTACTGACAAGGGTGTCATTTCCAGCCACGCATTTGCGTACAAAATGACATCCCCCGAAGATCATACAATTTGTATCGCGACAGATCATGAAGCAAGGGACAGCGCCCTCAACAACCAACTAATTGATTTCTGTAAGGACTGTAACCTTCTTGTTCATGACGCTCAATTCACGCAAAAAGAATACAAATCAAAAGTTAATTGGGGTCATTCCAGCATAGATCAGGCCTTATCAAACGCCAGTAAGATGAACGCCGAGCAGGTTCTTTTGACACATCACTACCCTGCACGCTCTGATAGAGAAATTCAGAAAATCTTCAAGGATATGCTCAAAAAGAAGGCCTTCCAACACCTCGACTTTGAATTTGCTCGTGAAGGCGTTGACTACCAGGCAGTCAAAGCTATACCCTCAGCAAAAGTCGGCTAAAGTAGATTCTTCCGCCCCATGGCCTCCCGATCCATCGCGATAAGAAGGCCCATCGCAGCCATGTTCGTCAGCATGGCTGAACCCCCAAAAGAAAAGAATGGGAAAGGCATACCAACGACAGGAAAAATCCCAAGAATCATTGCCACATTAATGGTGAATCCCATAAATATCATCGCCGCAATCCCAACGCCAACCAGTGCAGAAAAGCTGTCTTTCGCTTGCCGAGCAATCATGAGCGCTACATAAGTTAAGCATACAAACAAAATAAACACGACAAGACATGCCCAAAAGCCCTGCTCTTCGGCGAAGACCGAAAAAACAAAATCCGTATGCCTCGCTGGCAAAAACTGTAGCTGTGTTTGTGTTCCATGTAAATAACCCTTGCCAAACCCTCCCCCACTTCCCACCGCGATAAGTGATTGAGCGGAGTTATATCCCGATCCATAGGGATCCATGTGAGGATTGACAAGATTGAGAATACGCAGTTTTTGATAATCTTTTAAAAATAGGGTCCAGCCTGCAACAAGCGCTACAACGCCACCAGCCGCAACCAGGCCAACACTTTTAATATCCAAACGAATAAAAACAAGTTGCGCCGTTACAATGAGAAGGCAAAATCCCGCCGTTCCCAAATCTGGCTCCAAAAAAATAAGTCCAAACGTTACCATGGTCATGACTATAACAGGCCAGAGCTCTTTCAGCGTATACGGTTGAACCTGTCTGTGTTCAGCAAAAAATTTTGCAATAGCAATCGGAAGCGCAATTTTCGCAAACTCCGACGGTTGAAGGCGGAGTGGACCGATCTCAAGCCAACGCTGAGCACCGCCGGCTGAAGAACCTACCACCAAAACTAGACCTAAAAGTAAAATGACTAAGCCCAAGTACCAATACGCATAGGTCTGTATATAGCTAAAGGGCAGAATCCAACCCAGCACTAAAAAGAACGATAGTCCTATAAAAAAATGCCGGATTTGCATATAAAAAAAACCAGTGTGAATACCTGCACTGTATAGGTTTGTAAGAGCAAAAATGATAATAAGAGCTAGCACTAAGCACAACAAGATTTGTAGGGGACTCCGAGTGTCCTTTATCTCACCCGTCGGTATTAAAATCACATCGTTCTTTTGATCAGAGTGCCGAAACGTCATATTCTTCACACTACTCCACCTCTTCTTTAACATCCTTTTTTTGTGGGCCCACTTCTTCTGAGCTTACGCGCATACCTTCCGAGGAGCGTCTTTTCTTGAGATCCCAATAAGCTTGAATCACCTTTTGAGCGACTGGAGCCGCCGATTTTCCCCCGCCTCCAATTGCATCGTTTTCACTCACGACAGCAACCGCAATCTCAGCATCTTCAGCGGGCGAAAAGGCAGCAAACATTGCATGCTCTTTCCAATTCATGCTGACATCAAGCTCCGCCGTTTTTTTCTTGGCACTGACAACCTGAACGGACCCAGTTTTTCCCGCCACTGTCACGCCTGGAACACGCGCTCTTGCGCCAGTCCCTCCATCGGCCATCACAACGTCCTTTAACATATCTCGAAGAAGTGCGAACGTCTCGGGTTTAACTCCTTCGACTTCGCCAAGAAGTTCCGGAGTGTGCCGAAAAATCACCTTTCCCAAGTGTGTAACGATGCGATCAACCAAAAAAGGACGCCATTTCTTGCCTCCGTTAGCGATCGTTGCGTAAAGGTTCGCCATTTGAATTGGAGTCATTAAATTGTACCCCTGACCTATGGCTATCGGCGGATTTTCGCCACCCATCCAAGGGATTTTGTAAAGTAGCTTCTTCCACGCCGAGGTAGGAACCAAACCTGGACGCTCCATATTGAGCCCAACGCCCAGTTTTTTCCCTAGCCCAAGAGCTGTCGCATACTTTGCAATTCTATCGACACCTAATTCAACACCTGCATTATAAAAATAGACATCACATGACTTAACCAACGCTCGACGCAGATCAACTATTCCATGTCCACCATGATCGTGACACCGAAAAACTTTATTCCCGAAACTGAACGATCCTGTGCAAGTTCGCGTCGTATCCTTTGTGACGACCCCTTCTTCAAGAGCGGCAATGGTCACAACGGCCTTGTAGACGGAACCCGGAGGATATTCTCCCCCTGTTGTTTTATCAAGCAAAGGATGAAAAGGATCAAAAGCAAGCGCCCTCCAATCTTCGGATGAAAGACCGGCCTGGTGCACATTGGGATCAAATCCAGGCTCGCTAAGCATCGCCAAAATAGCTCCATCTTTTGGCCTGACCGCTACGACGGCCCCATGCTTTCCAAGAAATGCATCACGAGCCGCATTTTGAAGTTCTTTATCGATGGTCAAAACAATATCTGCCCCGGGCTCGGCAGAATCCTCTGGAAGTTTTAGAGGTACAATGTCCGATTGATCCACCTGTCTTCCAAAAGCATCGACCTGAATCAGTCGATATCCTCTTTTTCCCCGAAGATGCGATTCCCACTGTGCTTCCAACCCTTGCTTCCCAATCAAGTCACCTGGAAGGTAGGGATTTTCCGGGTTATTTGCGTTAAATTTTTTCAGCGTATCGGGGTCAACTTCTCCAAGATGTCCTACGATATGAGACGGAGTTTCAGTAAAATACTCCCGTCTTGGAACTCTACTAATCTCAATTCCAGGAAGAAAAACGCGATTTGACTCAACGATCGAGACTTCATGAATCGACAAATTCCTCTTTAAAATAATCGGCAAAAACTGAGGTTGCGACTTTGCTGATTTTAGACGTTCCTCAAAAGTCATCGTTGGAACCTGAAAGAGTTGAGACAATATTTTTACCGTTAAATCCTTGTCTTTTACGTATTGCGGAATGTAGACGAGATCAAAGAATGGCCGATTACCCAGTATGACTTGTCCGTTTTGATCGACAATATGCCCTCTCGGAGCTGGTATTTCAATTCTTCTGATCCGATTATTTTCGGAAATACGCCTATAGTAATCTCCTCTATAAATCTGTAGATGCCAAAGCCTAAGAGTTAGCCCGCAAACAATGACCATAACAGCGCCACTCAGCCACAAATATCGGCTTTCAACGAGAAGACTTTCCTGCCTAAAAATACGACGCATAGTCTATTCTTCCGGAACAAATCGATCGCGTTCGAACTGACATTCGATCAAAAAAACACCAAAAGCGCATGAAATGATCATCACCAGAAACTGCATTATCACATCGGTAAATTCAAGTTCCCAAAAAACGTTTGTTATAGCGTATATCACTGCTCTAAAGCAAAAAAGCCAAATTTCCGATATCAAAAAAACCAAAATCCAAGGCAAAAGATGCCTCCAGTACAAATAATTACGCGTCATAAAAATGACCGTGCCGATCACCCAATAACCGCATAAAAAGAATCCCGCAGGCTCAGCGCTATGTGTTTCCAGGGCAAAGGCCCCAACCGCGCATAGAAAAATAGCGCGTGGTTTTGAGTGAAACACACACGTAATAACGAGCCACGGTGTCATTAAGTCTATCGTATGCGCCCGGCCAACAAGACTAGGTATAATCACGCGCTGAACTGCAACGAGACTTAGAATGAATGCTATATCCAACAGGTAAGAACCGGAATTTGGCCGAATCTTAATATGTTCCTTGAGGTATTCCCACCGTACTCTGATGAAGGAAGAGTATATGCCCCAAGCGGTTCTACTCGAAGAGTTTGAAGTCTGTAGTGGATGCATATCGGTCTATTCTTCCCAAGCTTCTCGATCTCCAAAACCACCAATCCAACTATTTCCACCAATACTTGAAATTTTGGCGATTTCAGGGTCAGAGTTCAGTAAAATGACAACCTCTTCTAAACGTTCGTAGTCAACCCATGGTTCGACCGTTACAATCTGAAAAACGTTATCCGACTCGTATCTAATTTTCACCACACGTCCCACAGGTAACCCCTTAGGAAAACCTCCAATCATGCCCGATGTGATGACAGTATCGCCAATACGAATTTCCGAACGTTGATGAAGCTGAAGACGACACTTTTTACCCAACCCCTTTAAAACACCTCGAACCCTCGTCCTCTGCACCAAAATATCGAGACTAAAGTTTGAGTCCGCCAACAGTTGAACATCTGAAAATCTACGGCCAGTTCTGATGATTTTCCCTACAGCACCCCCAGCAGCTAACACCGGCATACCCACTTGAATCCCATCACCACTTCCACGATCAATACGAACAGCTTGAAAAGCCAGATCACTTGACAATCCCAGGATTTCAGCCGCGACAAGTTGCTTATCGTATTTTTTTACAAAGCCTAAAAGTTCCCTAAGCCGATCCCGTTCCTTGACCTGCTCTTCATAGTCCATGACTTTAGTCTCAAGAATTGCAAGCTTTTTCTTTAGTTTTTCATTTTCTTCAGCGGTGTGTGTCAGGAAAATATAGCGCTGCCCTGTCACGACAACAAAATTTTCCACCTTATTCCACACATACTCAATCGGAAACAGAACCTCCTGCAGTGCCGTGAGCGCGAATGAACGACCTTTCCAAGCCGTTATGGAAGACGAGAAAAAGAAAAGAGGCGACAACAAGGCCACCGCTGCCATGGAAACCAAAACAAAGCGTTTTCGATTAACCCACATGCACACCTTGCCATCTTAAATGAGCCCTGCTGAAGAAAAAGTATTTCTCTGCAGAATCTACCCTATTGTCGGATCGTGACACTTGACAAAATATCGATTTGATCGAGAGCTTTGCCACTGCCCAGCACAACGGCCGAAAGTGGATCATCTGCGATCATAACCGGAAGCCCAGTTTCCTCTCTTAAAAGGACATCGAGGTTCCTGATAAGAGCGCCGCCACCCGCCAAAACAATACCTTTATCCACAATGTCTGCAGCGAGCTCTGGAGGTGTTCTCTCAAGCGCTACACGCACGGCTTCCACGATTGTATTAATGGGCTCAGCAATCGCCTCCCGCACCTCTTCCGAAGCAATTTCAATTGTCTTCGGGATACCCGCGACAAAATCACGCCCTTTAACATTCATCGTCCTAACTTCATCTTCCGGATAGGCCGTACCAATATTAATTTTGATTTTTTCCGCTGTGCGCTCGCCGATAAGCAAGTTGTATTTTCGTCTTAAATAGTTGACGATGGCCTCGTCCATCTTATCCCCACCAACACGTACCGACTTCGAGTATACAATACCCGCAAGAGATATCACGGCTACTTCAGTCGTACCGCCACCGATATCTACGATCATATTTCCACTTGGCTCCGTGATAGGCAGACCCGCTCCGATTGCCGCTGCCATTGGCTCTTCGATCAGGTAAACTTCCCTCGCCCCGGCTGACTGGGCTGATTCTGTCACCGCGCGTTTTTCAACCTCAGTGATCCCATAAGGGACACAAATAATAATCCGTGGTTTAACCATCGTGCTTCTATTGTGAGCACGCTCAATAAAGTATCGAAGCATCGCTTCCGTAATCTCAAAATCAGCGATGACGCCATCTTTCATCGGTCTAATAGCCACGATTGAACCCGGCGTCCTTCCGAGCATCTCTTTAGCTTCCCGCCCCACGGCCAGAATCTTTTTGCCCCCACGGGCATCACGTTGAACGGCCACAACCGAGGGCTCATTGATCACGATACCCTTGCCCTTCACATAGACCAGAGTATTTGCAGTCCCTAGATCAATCGCCAAATCGTTCGAGAAAAATCCGGCTAACCAATCAAAAATCATCACTTCCCCCTTAATCGCCCCTCACTTCGAAGGAGCCCTAGATCCCAAGCAAAGAAAACGTCTTTTGAAGGACGGCACTATACACAATATTTTAGTATTTTATCTAGCCCAATTTGCGTCAAACTATAAGTGTTGCTTATCATGGTTTAAAAAAATGTGCTACAGATCTAATGTAATATTTCTTATTTTTTATTGTTATAGGTTTTGGTATGTTATAGATTCGTTTGATTCCTTTTGAGATGGTTTTAAAACGCTGCCCTATCTTCTTTTATGAAAGGATCTCTCAATGTTTCGTTGGAAAAATAAGCAACTTAATGCCATGGACCGAGCAAAAGTTTTCAGAAATTTGAGCACTTATATTATTTTGGGGATGGCCCTCTTCGCTATCGCTTTTTTCGGAGTTTGCAACCCCCGAACGAGCCGCTTCTCACAGTATTACGCACCCCAGGGGACTGCTGCTTCCATCGGGAGCTATGATATCAGCGGCAAAGACTTCCGCCGCGTCTACACCATGGAATCTGAGAGGTGGCGTAAGCAGTATGGCGAAAAATTCAACCCTGCCGAGATGCAGCTCGCTCAACGCGTTCTCAATCAAATGGTAGATCAAAGGGCCCTATCAGCAGCCGCTCAGAGCGCCGGTCTTGACGCTGTCGATAATGAGGTCCTCAAGGAAATTCGTGAGTTTGATTTCTTTAAGGACAAAGACGGTGCTTTTTCCGAGCAGAAGTTCGCCGATTTTATCAAGTATGAGGGCTTTACCGAGGTCGGCTTCTACGACGAGATCCGACGTTCCATTATGCTCCAAAAGCTTGAGCAATTCCTCGCAAACACGACCTATACGTCAACAAAGGCCGCGTCTCTTGACTATCGCGTCTCTGAGACCAAAGTCGATGTCGAGTATCTAAAGTTCAGCCAACAAGATGTAAAACTGACAGTCTCGCAAGATGAAATTAAAAAATTTCTGACAGAAGACGCCACTAAAAACAAAGCCGACGAATATTTTAAAAATAGTAACGCTGAGTTTTCAAAACCAGAGAAAGTGCATGCCCGTCATATTCTTATCGCTTTCAAAGGAGCCCGTAACGCCCCCACTGATGTTAATAACGTCAAGGGTCGAACAAAAACTGAAGCCAAAAAGCGTGCCGCAGAAGTGTTAGAGAAAGTAAAGAAGCCTGGTTCGGATTTCGTGGCTATTGCAACATCTATGACAGATGAACCTTCGGGGAAAACAAAAGGTGGTGATCTGGGATTTTTCACAAAGGATTCAATGGTCAAAGAATTCAGTGACGTGGCTTTCAGCATGAAGCCTGGCGAGATCAGCAATGTCGTAGAATCACCGTTTGGCTTTCACATCATTAAGGTGGAAGCCCACCAAGATGCTGTTAATAAGACATTCGACCAAGTCAAAGAAGATATTTCTAAAAAGCTTATCGAAAAAGAACGTCTCCCGGCGATCGTGAAAGAGCGCTCTGACAAAGTCCTCACAGCTTTAAACAAAGGCGAAAACATCGATGAGCTCCTGAAAGAATATGGTATTTCTTGGAAAGCAACTGGACCTTTTGCGATTAACACATCGTTTATCCCAGGCATCGGCTCGGAAAAAAACATTAAAGAGGCAATTTTAAAACTTCGAAAGATCGGCATTCATCACGATAAAGTCCTCGAAAAAGGCGAAAGCGCTTTTATTGTCCGTCTTAAATCACGCGAAGAGCCAGACCTTTCAAAACTTGATAGTGACAAGCTTCTAAGTCTTTCACGTTCCAAGACCATGATGCAGGTTTACGCTCGTATCAACGCCATTAAGGATGACACGAGAAAGACTTATGAAAAGAAGGGAAGAATCTGGTTCAACCCAGCGTATCTTGCTTTAGATGACCGTCAACGCGGTGAAGCCGCTGCCCCGTTAGAAGACGTTAACAGCGATTAAAGCTCCAAAAAACTTTTACATTTCGATAACCTATGAAAGTTCTTATCGTTAAAAAAAAGTCTGGCCTTGATCTTTTCGGCGACCGCGTCGAGGAACAAGTAGCGTTAGGGGTTTTTCCCGCTTCCGATTTAGCAAAATTAAGAACCGCACACGAGGAACATCAACAAACCCTTTGTAGTTTGTATGACGAGTTATCCAAAGCAAAGATTGATTATCAAGAAGTTTCGAAAGAAACGATTTGGCCCTTTACCGAGTCTTCCAAACAGGCCCTTATGCAAGGTCCAATTCACATGGAACGAGCCAATCGGGAATTCGCCATGCTCCCTGAGTGGGCTACCCCTGCGAATCGGGAGCACTTTGCAGCTATTTTATGTGTTGGAGGAGACGGTACAATCCTTTCAGCAGGTCAACACATTAAAGACTCCATTCCTCTTGTCGGCATCAAGTCTTCGTCTACTAGTGTCGGTTTTCTTTGCGCTTATAATAAACAAAACCTTCCCTCATGCATTGATCGCTTACGCAACGACAGACTAAAGTGCACCCAGGTGGAACGCCTTTCTGCCGAGGTTACTTTTGTTCGTGACGTAGCGACATATACGACGCCACCTGTGTTAAATGATTTTCTCTTTACGAATTTAAATCCTGCGGCTGTGACCCAATATCGTCTCGTAATCGGTCATCTTTCGGAAGAACAACGTTCCAGTGGTATCTGGATGGCAACGCCCGCAGGAAGCACTGCCGCCATAGCGGCGGCTGGCGGCAAACGCTGCACGTTGGATTCAAAGACATTTCAATATACGGTCCGCGAACGTTATGTAACTTCCCAGGAAACCTCCACTTTTAATGCTGGATTTTTCAACCCTGAGAAAGAACGTTTTGAGATTGAGATCCGTTGTAAAAGTGCAATACTCGCACTAGACGGTCAACATGGATATGTCCGCCTCAGTTATGGTGATCGTATCGTTCTAAAGCGCAGTTCTCCTGTTCAACTAGCAACCAAGGTTTAGGGTCACAGTCCATGTCATCTCCAACATCTAACACCAACCCACACGTTGCAAACGAGACGTCTTCTCCCGAGATCTTCCCTCGGAAAAACAAGCTCAAAAATGTCATATTAACGTTTCTTAAACTTATCATTGCAGTTGGTCTCGTTCTTTGGGTTTTTTTGTCTGGAAAACTCGACTTCAAGTCCCTCTTGGTCTTTGTCGATCATTTTTTTGTGCTCTTGTCTTTGGTTCTTTTGTGGTCCTTCGGTTTCGTATGTCTCGGAGGGCTTAGGTGGTTTATTTTACTTAGAGGTCTTGATTTAAAGGTCACTTTTTTCAGAACACTGCAAATGCATCTCATCGGGCTTTTTTTTAACTCGGCTCTCCCTGGTGCCGTCGGCGGAGATATTGTTAAAGCTGTTTACGTCATGCGCGACAACCAAACAGTAAACAAAACTTCCAGCCTTTTAACTGTTCTACTCGACCGCATTATTGGCCTATTTGGCATGTTTACCATCGGCGGAATCATGATTTCA
>CAILAO010000967.1 GCA_903832105.1 uncultured Pseudomonadota bacterium
ATTCCTTGACGGCCTCGCCTCGCATCAACCACTTTAAAAAATCCTGCCGTCCAGAAGTTTTAAAGAATCTGATCCAAAACTCGACCCGCGGATTTGCAACGACCGGTATAGCTCCAAAGTAAGGAACCATAGGGCCCACAAGCTGTTTCCTTATGTAATGCAAAGTTTCGGTTTCAAGTTGGTCTTGAGATATCTTTCGATTTTTTTTCCGTTTTTCTGAAAGATTTATTTTTTTTCCAGCGTCGGAATTTAAAAACTGCTGTCTAAGATGAGAAGCATAGATATCATCTTTACAAAAACCCTCTTCCAAATCTTCGGGAGTTAAAACCGGGATCTCATCTTCTTCGCCGGCTACCTCCGCATCGTATTCCTGATCTCGTTCTTCGCCAGTTGTTTGTTCCAGATCAGCATCATCACCAGACGTCTCTCTTGACTCAAGGCTTCCGATTTTAGAAGCATCCTCCGCGTCGTTAGAGTCTTGCTCTAACCCAGATTGGCTCGGCGTTAGATTCTCGTCGATACCCCTATTCCCCCAAGTGGTACACCCTTGCGTAAAAACCAATATAAACAAGAGAGCAGGCGTCCACCTTATGGGCGTCGAAATGAGAATGGCTAACCTCCTGAAACAAGATATAAAGTCATTCAATTTAAATGGATCTTCAATAAAATGCAAACCCAAGTTTTTGAGCAATATCCTAATAGCCTATCCGGTTGTTGAAAATGACTCAAGTCTAGACAGAAAAAATAATCTGTGCTCGCAGGGGGGAAAAATCTTAGCTGTGCTTATTCAGTGGGCACCGCTTGCAAAAGAACTAATGACGTAATGGAAGACTCCTCCCACGACTATCTTCTTGCCAAAGCTTTCTGGGAGTGGGGCGTAGGGAGAAGCAAGTTTTAGGGTTTCAATAATCGACTGATCTAGGATGTCATATCCTGACGATTTTACTATTCTGATGCGCCCAACGCGCCCATCTTTATTGATTACAAAGACGACCTCCACCTTCCCTTGCATTCCTCTTCGAGCCGCGTCTGTCGGATAGACCCACACGAGTTCGATCGACTTTCTGAGACTTGTGAAATAACCAACATATCGGTACTCGGCCGTGTTGATATCGATCTGGTCTCCGATGTCAATTTCATCATCAATAAATTCCTGATAACCAGCCGAAATCATCCCCGGGATATCATTGACTGATCGTGGCAGAAACTCCTCATACCTGTTACGCGCTAGAGGGATTGAGTCGTCGATCTTTGCTATTTTTCTCTTCTCTTTCGCTCGGTTGGCGTCCGGATTCCCCTTCTGGCCGGGATCGAGACCTTTTTTATTGTCAAATGTAGGTTTCGTTTTCGTTTCTTTTTCAGCTTTGTGATCTTCATACCCGAGATGGCGAGTCTCTTTTGGTTTTTCAGTACGCTCCTGATGGGACTCAAGAATCTTCTTGGCGTCTCTTAACTCAGATGGCATGGAATCCAAAATTCGAATCTTCACCGGCGGAGTCATTTTGCTAAAAATGGTATCGCGGGCAAAATCCCCAAAGAAGTAGCTAAGGTTCACATACGATAAAAGGTGGATCAAGAGGGAAAGACCGATCATTACAGCTAGAAAACGGATCCCTTGTGACGGTAACCGGTTTCCAGGACGTCTTTTTTTTATCGTTTTGAGAGGCCTCGTTATCAAGTCATCTCCCCAACTTCATACAACTTCCGATAAATGACCTTTGTTTTAGCATTTCTTTAATTTATAGTCTTTTAAAAGGTCGGTTCCAGCCGCCCGACTCTCGTCTATGTTATCGGTAAAGTGACGACTTTTTGAAGACTTGATTTAAAAAAAGTTTCGGAACGTAAGGAATGTGCCCGTGATTATTAAGTTATTTCTTTTGGTTAGCGTTCTTGTTGGAGTTCAGTCTTGTGCCGAAAAGGAGTTCGACCCAAACAGCGCGGAAAAGTCTTTTCAAATCGCCAAAGAACCTTACGACGATGAAAGCTATGACAGAGCGGTTACAAGACTCGGGGAATTCAAGTCGCGCTTTCCGTACAGCCAATACGCTATCGAGGCGGAGCTACTTATTGCCAATAGCCATTTTGAGCTAGAACAATACGCCGAAGCTGCTGCGGCCTACGAACAGTTCGTAAAACTTCACCCAAAACATCCCAAAATTGATTTCGCAATGTATCGCGTTGGCGAATGTTATTGGAAAGAAGCCCCAGATGCCATCGACAAAGAGCAAGAATATACGCAAAAGGCTATTGATGAGTGGGACAAGCTGGTTTCCAAGATTCCTGAAAGTTCCCACGCTCAAAAAGCAAAAAAATTGATCGCTGAAGGGAAACGCCGAATCGCTGAAAGCTTCAATTTCATCGCAAAGTTCTATTGTAAGCAAGAAGTTTATCATGCTTGCGCCTATCGATATTTGCAATTGGCAGAGATGTACCCTCAATTTAAAGACCTCCAAAAGGGGGCTTATCTTGAGGCTTCCAAAGCGCTTGAAAAAGTGGCTGAAGCAAAAGATGAGGATCCGAAGAGTGACAAAAATCTCTATTTCAAGCGCTATTCTGCGGCGGAAATAAGAAAAAGGGCGGCTGATGCGCGGCAAAAAGCTGGAAACAATTAAGTCGCGGCTTTACCTACTAGTACCCTGTCAATTTTGATTTTGGACATTGACGCCGGCAGTCCGGCCTGAGAGCCGATAACCGGCCAGGACCCTGGTATCCGGGGTCCGGATCACAGAATATTATTTTTAAATTTTTTGCTTGCTTTCAAAAAGTTTTTGCTTTTTGCGTCTGCGAAATTCTTTTTGGAGGTATTTTATGCTTAATAATTTCAGGATTTATCAGGCGGCTATTCAGTTCTATCATTTGTGCAAAAGGCTTCATCTTCCGAGTCATGCGAGGGATCAGCTTTTGAGGGCAGCTTCGTCGATCGGAAATAATATCGGAGAAGGGTA
>CAILAO010000968.1 GCA_903832105.1 uncultured Pseudomonadota bacterium
GAAACTTGAGACTTCAACGTGATCTCTTTCTTGAAACGCCGTGAATTAGCTGAAGATCGCGGCGAAAAAGCTAAAGTTTCAGAGAAAAGATCACGTTGATGCTTCAAAAGTAAGTAAAAGTCGATGTCTACGATTTTAAATTGAGCACACACCCAGATGTTGTCCCAAAAGGGTGAGCTATAATATATCGCAGCATTATTAGCTGGTTACGTGGCCCGACTCGTGAGGAGAAAGTTGGTGTGTACTCTTTAAGCACATAGTGCATCACGATTAAAAATGGTAAAGTCCCCCTCCGAGATTCTTCGTTGGCGTTTTCCGCCAACGTGTGCCAGTGAATTTTTAAAGAGGAAAGTCACCGTGATTTTTCGAAACCGATCTGTCACCACTGTGTCACATTTGGCACTTGCTATACTTTTAGTGTCGGCCATAACTTTTTATGTGATTTTTGAGTATGGACCACCTAAGTATCTTATCTGGCTATTTTTAGCTGATTTATTAGTCATTTTCGGATTATTTCTTTTGTTTGAGAGTTGGGTCATAAAGCCTTTGAAAAGGATTGAAACGTATGTGGCCTCTATCATTCCAAAAGGGGAAAAAGATTCTGGTATTCACAAGGCAGTTTTTCGAGGGGGATTGGAAGGTCTACGGCTTTCGATTGAGAAAATGGTCGACCAGCTTTGCACACATAATGAAGAGCTTCAAAAAGAACAGGGTGTCGGCCGGGTAAGCGAGAACCTTTTTAGGGCGGTTTTTAATTCATCTAATGACGCAGTTTTTATTTTGAAAAATGGCGCTTATGTCGATGCAAACCCAAAAACGTTTACGATGTTCGGTTACACGCGGGAAGAAGTTTTGCAGGCTAAGATAGGACTTTTTAGTTCTAACGAGGCTCCTTATACGAGAGAGAGCTTGCAAATCTTAATGAAAAAAGCTGAAAACGGAGAATCTCAATACAGTGATTGGCGCTGCAGACGGAAAGATGGAAGCCTTTTTTGGGGTGAGGGTAGCCTGACATCAGCTATGATATCGGGTGATTCATTTGTTCTAATTACCCTACGCGATATTTCAGAGCGCAAAATCGCACACGATCGTCTGCAGGCTTCAGAAGAAATGTTTTCAAAGCTCTTTCTGGTCGGTCCTATCCCAATTGCATTAACGATTCTTCAATCCGGCAAAATCATGAACGTGAATGAAGCATTTTCTAACTGGATTGGATATTCTCGTGAGGAATTGATAGGGCGTTCAACTGAAGAATTAAAATTTTGGGCTTCACTTGCAGAACGTGAAAATTTCGTCAAGGCAATTCGTTCGCAGGGTTTTGTTGAAAAGAGTGAAGTTAAGGTACGTAAATTTTCCGGCGATCTTGCGACATGCTTGCTTTCTGGGCGAACGGTAGTTTTAGGTGGACAACAATGTCTTCTCACTTCCGCGGAAGACATCACACAGCAAAAGGCGCTGCAAGAAGACTTAAAGCGATCCCTTAATGAAAAGGATGTTCTTTTAAAAGAAGTACATCATCGTGTAAAAAATAATCTGCAAGTCGTCTCAAGTCTCTTGAGTTTGCAAGCGAGTCGCGCTCGTGATCCTGCTGTCAGGGACGTTTTTTTCGAGAGCCAATTCCGGATCAGTTCTATGGCTCATATCCATAACAGACTTTATCAATCTCCTCGCTTTGATCGTATTAGCTTTGCTGAATACATACAGGGTCTCGTCGGCGATTTGTCTAAGACTTACCGCATGAATAACGTCGAAGTCAAAACCGAGATTCAGGATATCGTTTTGGATATTGATGCAGTAATTCCCTGTGGATTATTAATTACTGAACTGATCTCTAATAGCATGAAGCATGCTTTTCCAAAGAATCGGCGCGGCGTTATTACCATTTGTATGAAAAGACGGGTCTCCTTAATTAACAACCAGGATATCTATGAGCTTGTTGTTTCAGACGACGGAGTCGGGTTTCCAAAAGATTTTGATTTCGAAAAAGCTGAGACACTAGGTCTTAGATTGGTTTCTACTTTTGCTTTGCAGCTCCAAGGTTCTTTTCTCTTTCATGATGATAACGGTGCTCGATTTCAGATGACCTTTTCGCCGACGCATTTGCAGTCAATATCGCAATTGGCTTCATTAGATGTCAGAGAGCCCATCAAAAACGCGTCCAAATCTTCTGATTCAATTGAAAAAGTCATATTATCTGGTGAAAAGGTGACGGCTACGAGCAAGAAGAAAATCCTCATCGTAGAGGATGAATTGATTAATGCAATCTACCTCAGCGGAGTTTTACAGGGCGCTGGCTATGATATTGCATCGATTGCATCGACTGGTGATGCTGCGGTAACCATAGCCGAAATAGAAAAACCTGACATTGCTCTTATGGATATTAATCTCAAAGGAACATTGAATGGCATCGAAGTTGCCAAATCTATCCATTCTCGTTTTAATATAGGAACAATTTTTTTGTCGGGCTACCCAGAAAGCGACTTTGGTTCTGCAATTCATGGACCATGGAAGTTAGGATATATTAGTAAGCCCTACAATACAGAACAGATTGAAAAGGCTATTAAGTCGGTAAATTCACATTAAATACGGGCGTGTTGAAAAAGTGCC
>CAILAO010000969.1 GCA_903832105.1 uncultured Pseudomonadota bacterium
AAGCGGAATTCCCCCCAAACCCCCCTTCCGCTTTTCCTTTTCTCAAACGGAACGGGAACGGAAGCAGGCGGGCAAAAATTCCTTCCCCCCAACCCCCTTCCTTTTTGCCCGCCTGCTTGGGCTTCGCCCCCAAAACTTTTCGGCGGACGGGTTTTTCGGCGGTTAAATGCATAAATACATTGTATCCCATTTTGGGATTATACCACAATAGGATATATCATAGAAGTACATATGAGCAAGTCAGTTTACTCAAAAGACTATAAAGATATCATCGAACGCTTAAAAACAGCGCGTATTGAGGCTGGACTTGCCCAGCAAGAGGTTGCCGACAAACTCGGTAAGCCACAATCCTATATCTCAAAAATAGAGTCCGGCGAAAGACGGCTTGATGTTGCAGAGATCAAGAAGTTCGCCACGATTTATAAAAAAGATGTTTCTTTTTTCATAAAATAATATGGCGAAACGAATAAAAAGAGATTGGCATCCCAATTTTAAAAAATACATGAAGTTTATTTCTGAACACCCGAATTATGCGGGTATGCCATTTTTGTACAAGAAAGATGGATCTATTCGTTGGGTAGTAACTAGGAACAGTGAAGCGGGACAGGCTCGTTTGAAATGGTGGGATAAAAAAAGAAAAGAGTTAGGTTTACCAAAAGGTGATGCTTGGATATCAAAAACTGCTCGAGAAATTCATCCGACTGGAGAAAAACCGTGTCAAATTTGCGGAAATGTTATGAGCCTAGATTATATTTACCAAAACAAACGTAACTCTATGAGTCCTGGAGCTATGAGTAATGCTCCGGATCGTTTGGATGGTTATCATACTTATAATCTATGTTGTCGGAGCAAGCAGGACACAGGAAGGCATAAGAGTAATCTTGCCCGCTATGGGGAAGATAGACGCGCTTATGAAAATTGGTCAGAGGGAGATTGGAAGGCTGCAAGCTGGCTGATGAAGGAATTTCAAAAACATGGTGTTAGTCCTGACCATCTCGGGCCCATTTCACTTGGTTTTAATCATAGACCGAAATTCAGACCGCTAACTAGGGCGGCTAATTCTGCACGAAACAATAGAATGACATTTGAAGATATAAAATTACTTCTCCAAGAAGAGATGGCTGAACCAATTGTATCCGCTCATTCAAAATATATTTGGGACCTACTTAAAAATAAAGTTAGAAACGATACAGATGCATTAAAGCTCGGAAAATTGATGCGTGAAAATATGCATCATATCCTTTCAATATTTTCGTATCTTGCCAAAAAGGGCCATAAAGACTTTTTGATTAAGAATTTTTTACATCCAGAATATGCAAATTATTCAATAAAGTTTGATATTTTTGATCCAAAAACTGGAACTTATAAAGAAATGTTAAAGACCGGCGGAACAAAAAAGCAGTATGCAAATAACGCAAAGAGGTACATAAGAATTTCGCTTGAATCATTGAAGCAGTACTCTTTAAAGAAAAACAGAAACTTAAAGAAATGGCTCACTGATGATACGGAAGAAAACCTTGCCCAAGTTGTT
This sequence comes from uncultured Pseudomonadota bacterium, assembly GCA_903832105.1. Lineage (GTDB taxonomy): Bacteria > Bdellovibrionota_B > Oligoflexia > Oligoflexales > CAILAO01 > CAILAO01. Next base: position 1,532 of record CAILAO010000969.1, read on the forward strand.
AAATACCTTGAGAGCGGAAACGAAAAGAAAGCTCTGTCAAAACTTTTTGAAACATTTGAGGTTGTTGCAAAACATCTCTCTACAAAATTTAACTAAAAAGTTTAATGTATTCTTGTGGAGAAAGTAATCCTCTAACAAACTTTTGAAAAAAGTGTGTTGGTTTAGTTGTTATTTTAATCGGGGTATATTGATCGCCAACCTCAGTATTAAATAAATCACCTATCGCGTTTTGTGTAGTAATATAATCTTTCTCATCACAAATAAGAGGTTTAGGAAAAAATGTTTCGGGATTTCCTTGTAAGGTTCCGATTATAACAACTCGCTTTCTTTTTTGAGGCACGCCGAACTTAACAGCATGTAGTTTATGCCCAACTACAAAGTAACCCAATTTCTCAAAATTATTCTTAACTTCCTCATAAGTCTTACCGCCATTTATGGTCATAATACCCTCTACATTCTCCAACAAAAAAACTTTCGGTTTGAGTTTTTTTACAACATTTACAAACTCTTTATAAAGAAGATTACGAGGATCATCTATCATTCTTTTTCCTGCATGAGAAAAGCCCTGACAAGGCGGCCCTCCGACAACTATATCAACTTTTCCTTTCTTAGATTTTTCTAAAATTTCATTCTGAATTTTCTTATCAGTAATATCGCCCTCAATCAAAAGAGTGCCTTTGTGATTAGCTCTGTATGTTTCGCATGCTTGTTTAAAATTATCATTAGCAACAACAACATTATATCCAGCCCAACCAAAACCAAGACTTAATCCACCAGCCCCACAGAAAAGATCAAGCAAATTTTTTGTCTTCGTCTTCTTTTTTATTTGAGTTGCAATAGAAAAAGCAAGTAAGGGAGGAACGGCATTACCAATTTGTTTACACAAAGAACCTTTTGATCCTTGAAAAATATAATTGTCAGGAAAAGACTGGAATCGAGCTGCTTCGCGAGCACTTATTACACGATCGTGAATAGGATGAATGTATGTGCCGTTTCCTGGACGATTAAAATATGTTGTTATCGTATAACTAGGTTTTTCAAAAGAAAGGCGTCCGTATAAAGTAGTTCGCCCCCCAGACACTCGTATTTGTTCAAGTCTTTTGGATGGTATATCAAGAGGAATATTTTTCCAGTTTCCGCCAGGCGGAACAGACTTAACCATTCTAAGATCGTTTTTACTAAGCGAATAAGTTGTATGATTATAGACCATAAGCAAATAGACTTTCTTTTTGTTGTTTAAAAATTGAACCAATCAGTTTTTCATGTTTACCTAAAACGTAATTCATCTCTTCTTTATTTAATCCATACATCTCAAATACTTTCATATTTAATTTGTATACATTTTCCCGATCATCACTATTTTTAATAAGAGAAACCAATTTCTCTATTTCCTTTCTATCAGAAATTGAAGGTATAACAATTGGTAATTCTGCTAGTTCGTAATTACTAATGTGATTATTTGAATTTGTTATTTTAAATCTCCAGTTCAGCAACATAGAATTGAGTATTCCTAATAAATAATCAAGACCAACTTCTTGATTTCCAAAAAGAGATTCATCAAATGTAAGAAAATTACAAGAATTACCCAAAACAATATTTTCAGGTATTTTAGTAAACTTCAAACGTTTTTCAAGATGAATGTTTGATATTTGCTGACAAACAAGTCTTTCCCTTGAGATATATTTGTTTTTTTCAGCTGTTCTTTTTATAAATTTTTCATCAGCAAAGAATTCGCCCAGTGTATAAGAAAATTCACTTACATTATTTCCTCTCAGTAGCGGTAGGGTTGTTTTTTCTTTTGTTATAAAACCCTTGTCCAAAGTCAGATCTAGTTCTCCTCGCGCATTACAAACTGAAGATAAGCTACGAAGCTTTGGAAATGCATTTAATTTTTGTAAAATTTTCCACCCGATTTCATTTTCTATAACAATCGGTGCAGTTTCGCTTATTTGTTCGATATGTTCAATATTTACTTCAACCCCCTCATTAAGAAAGTCCTTTTGACTAACTACTTTCGGATTGATTCGTATAATATTTCCTGGCTCTTTTTTATCTAAAGCAAAAAAACAAAAAGCTTGAGATATGTCCGGGAAAAACTCATTTTTCTCAGGAATTATATAAATCTTAAATAACTTGTATTTATTTATTATTCTCTTTCTAAGGAGCTCGCTCTGTTTATCATTTAGCAATGTAATTGGAATAATCGCACCAACCTTACTTAATTGGTGTGTATAATTTTCAAGGATTTCTTCTAGAAAAATTTTGTAGTAATTAAGTGTTCCTTGATTAAATTTGTAGACATTGTTTGTTCTGATAAAGTCTAAAACATTCTTAATATCAAGTGCGTGTTGATTTGAATTTAACTCGTCCTTATACTTATTACTATTTGCCTTAAGTAATTTATAAGGTGGGTTTGTCAAAACAACATCGAAACCCTTAGTAATGCCGAAAATATCTTTTGGATTTACCTTTTTAATCTTTCCGTCGTGATTATCAAACAAAACGTCGCCCTTGAAGTAATTTCTAGAATTTATTTTTATGGATATGCCGTATCTAGACTTGATGTAAAGGGGTAATAGTCTGACAAGAAGATCAATGGCTTCGGCATCAATGTCTGAGAAGTAAATTTGATCAATAAATTTTTGAAAAACTTTAGAATTAAGCATTCCAACTCTTCCCAACACTTCATCTATGTAAGCAATTACGAAAATACCCGTACCTGAGCATGGTTCGTAGAAACTCAATCCCAAGATATCTTTATCGTCTGAGTCACTGAGGCTCTCTTTGGCGATTAAGCGTGCGATTGAATAATCGGTATAATAAATACCAAAGTGTTTTCTTTTATCCGTGTTTATAATTTTTTCAGATTCCTTATGCTTTTGGTGTAACAATCCAATTAACTGATAAATCTTTAATGGATCAATTTTGTTTTCAGTTTGTAAACTTTTATAGAGTAGCTCATCTGTTTGATCATCTAATCGTGGGTTGTTATCAAAAAAGCTAAAAAGTCTTATTAAAAGATTTTGTGAATCTGAGTAATAAGAACAAAATGAATTATAAATTTTAAATATTTCGTTCATAGATTATAGATTATTATACAACTGAACTAGAGTTCCCGCCTAAGCACACCAACAACTTTACCCTGTATTTCAACATTCGTTTCATAAAATGGCTTCATATACTTGTTTGCCGGAACAAGTTTTATGCGTTTTTTCTCGCGATAAATCTTTTTCAGCGTAACCGCGTCTTTGTCCGGCAAGTATGCAACTGCTTTTTCCCCGTCATCAACTGTTTGCTGTTCGCGGACGATAACAACATCGCCGTCTGAAATGCCCTCTTCAATCATACTTGTTCCGGTAACTTTCAAAGCGTAATAATTTGCGCCCCTTGAAAGCATACTGCGGGGGACTTCTATCGGTTCGGGGTTTCTGATTGCCTCAATCGGCCCTCCGGCGGCAATAAGCCCCATGAGTGGGATTTCTACCACATCTCTTTTTTGATCGTTGAACGCCTGAATCGAACGTCTTTTACCTTTATCTGCGGAAAGCAAATTTTTCTTTCTCAAATAGGAAATATGCTGGTGAATTGTCGGGATAGAAACCCCAAAATTCTTGGCTATCTCGCCAAGAGATGGAGAATAGTCTTTCTCCCTTTGAAATTTTGTAACGAATTGGAGAATTTCGGCTTGCCGTTTTGACGGCTTGCCCGCTCCCATTGACTTCTTTTCCATACTTAGAGTATACTACCTAAAGATAACCTAAACAAGAGAGGTTATCCCCAAATTACAAATTAACCAAAAACTATGCCTAAATTTACTCATACTCAAAAATTCACGAAAGCAAACATTGCCAATGTTCCCCAAGATAAGGCGATCATTTACAAGATAAAAAATAAAGACGGAGAAAACCTGTACACAGGAATCGCTGGTCGTGGTCGTGGGCAGGATCGGCTCATAGAGCACAAAGACATTAAAAAAGAACGAATTCCTGAAGGGACTAGATTTCAGTACGCACAAGTTAAGACGAAGGTTCGCGCGCACCAAATCGAGAAAACGATTATCAAAAAGGAACAGCCCGAACATAACGAACAACATAAATAATTTATGAACTACTTACAAAGTATTTGGGAACTTCTAGGATCGCTTTCCCTGTTACATTGGTTGATAGTTTTGGCGGTAGCTGTACTTTCGTGGCTAGTGTATGTCTGGAGATATTTGAAGCTACAATACGGATTCGCAAGAAATCTAAAACGCAGAGTGTATTTCTTGAAAACATCCTCTGATAAAAATCTTCAAACAGAGAGGGACCTAATAAAGAATATAGGTCTATTCAATGTTCAAGACGACATCAAAGATATATCAGGAGATTTGAAAACACTGCAAAATCTAAAATCTAGATCGGCATTTATTGTTGGCTACGACACAAACTACTCTCTGTTTGGAGAATTGATTGATGAAGCAAGAAGCAAAAATATTCCCGTGATTATATTCGCAAAGCAGGGCGAAATTCAAAATCAAGAGCACTGGAAAGCATTCAATGGATATATTTACTGTGATGTTGCAAACACATCGAATAGATTGTCCATAATATTATTAAACGTTTTAATGATCGTATAACTATGACTACCAAAGAATACTTCGAGAAATTTATCGGCAAAATAAATCTTAAGATCGAGGATGAGGAGCGTGCATTCATCGAGGAGAAACAAAATGCAATTCGCGAGAAGTTGCGCGAGAAGCTATCGCTTCAAGACGACTTTCTCACCGGATCATACAAGCGACATACAATAATCAAGCCAAAAAACAAGGGCGAAAAGTTTGATGTTGATGTTTTCGTGGCTTTCGCCAATGAGGACTACGGGGGAACTGATCTAGCTGATCTCCGGCAAATGGTTATAGGTGCCCTGCATGCAATCAAGGAGGAGAATTCTGATCTTGCTATCACTGTTATCAATGAGGAACAGAACCGGTCTGTTGGGGTTGAGTTCGGAAACAATTTCCAAATTGACATCGTGCCCGCCATTCAGATTGAGAAAGACAAGCTGTATAAGATTTTCGATAGGCGCACGCTGGAAGCTGTTAAATCAAACCCAAAACTCCACGGAGAACTATTAAGTAAGGCGAACGAGAATGCAGGTGGCTTGCTTGTACCATTAATCAAGATTTTGAAAGCGTGGAAGCGCGAGAAATGTGATTATGTAAAGTCATTCCATATCGAATTGATGGTTGTTAAGATATTTACCGGCTCGACCATCGATTCTATCCCAAAAGGACTCGCCACATTTTTTGAATCTGCTGAAGGGTACTTTGAGAAAGCATGTTTAAAAGACCCCGCAAATAATGAGATGCTGATTGACGAATATCTTGATAAAGACGGCACGAGGGATGAGGTACGAACTCTCATTGAGACGGAAAAAACGGTTGCCAAGGTTGCCGTGGAAGCAGAGAAAGCGGGAGATGAGAGCAAGGCAGTAAAGGAATGGGAGAAAATTTTTGAATCTGATGACGGCAAAAAAGTAGGCGGAGATCGGCCACTCTCAACCGGGCCAACCTTTATCAATCGGACTCCGTCTAGGCCACATTGCAATGCTCGACCTAATTATTAAAGATGAAGACGAAAAATGGCTACACAAGCATTACCCAACTCTAAAAATTCGAAAAAGGAACGATGGTATTGCTGAAATAGTCGGGTCGTTTATTTTTAGTATGGTTTTCCAAGGCGATGGAAAGTCATATGTTATTAACCCCACGCCGGATTATGCCGATGGCACAAAAATAGAAGATGAATATCAGGTCAAAATAGAATTACGAGGGAGTGAATTTTCAGACTTGCCACAAGTATATGAAACCGGATTGAGGCTTAAGAAAGTAGCTGAAAATAGAAACCTTAGACAGGAAGATTTACACATAAACCCAAGTGGCGCGGCTTGTTTGTGTATCAGACCGGAAGAATCGTCAAATTTACCCAACGATTTTAATCTTGAGGATTTTTTTAACATTTTACTTGTCCCATTTTTCTATGCCCAAAGCTATTTTGAGAAAAATAATTCTTGGCCGTGGGGTCAGTATAGCCATGGAGTCTGGGGCTTTATTGAGTGGTATTTGAGGCAAGAAAAACAGACATCTACAACGGTAGAAGATTTATTGCAACGGCTACGGAAATACAACAACGAATGGGTAAAGATTAAAGAGGCCTTAGCTCCAAAGCATCAGATCAAAGGACATCATGACTGTATTTGTGGTAAAATAGAAAAAATGAGAAATTGCCATCCAGAAGTTTTGCGTGGGCTTTGGAAGTTAAGGCAGGACATGGCAAATTTGAAAACAAGGATTTAATCGTTGCCGAAAAACCCGTCCGCCGAAAAGTTTTGGGGGCGAAGCCCCCTCCAGAGGCGAGCAGGCAATCAGCGGGCAAAAAGGAAGGGGGTTGGGGGGAAGGAATTTTTGCCCGCCTGCTTCCGTTCCCGTTCCGTTTGAGAAAAGGAAAAGCGGAAGGGGGGTTTGGGGGGAATTCCGCTTTTTCTTTACGAAATCAAATTGAGGACAGCCCCGCCACCTGCCTGAATACTTGGAAGGCAGAACACCACAGAAAAATACTCTTTTCATTAAAAGAAGAAAAAATCGGGTGCGCGCAAAATGAAAAGAGCAAAGAGTATTTTTCTGTGGTGTGGCGAGCTTGTCGAGCAGTGGCGGGGCTGGCTTCCTCATTGGGGGTTTTGCTCAAAAAATGTTCGAACATCAATCAAAAAACACCGCCATTTGGGGAAATGCAAGTTTGAAGAGATTATCTATCTGGCCGTAATATTATATGGAGGAAGGAATCTCGCCCTCTCCGTTTTTAATTGCATGAGACTAAAACAGTTAACACAAAAGGAATATAGCAGTCATATCGAAAATAAAACACTCAGGTTGGCATTTATCGGCATGTCTAATGCTGGAAAAAGTTATAGAGCAAAAGTTTTGCGGGATGAGTGCGAATTTATGTGGTATCACGTGGATGGCGAAATCCAGAAAACCTTGGGTTTTAAAACAATGGAAGAAATATCGGAATGGCTCGGTTATCCCACAAGCAGTACTTACCTTGAAAGGGAAAGGAAATATTTGGATGCCGAAGATAAGTATACAATGATAAACACACTTGATACCGGCGGGAAAAACCTTGTCTCCGACACAACTGGCAGTGTTATTTATCTAAAAGCGGATACGCACAACTGGCTGGAAGAGAATTGTCTTATGGTAAATATTCAAGTAGACGAAAAAACGATTTCTGAACTTATAAAAAATTTTTTTGAGAAACCGAAGCCGGTGATTTGGCAGGGTTTTTTTAATCAAAAAGAAAATGAATCAGAAAGGGAAGCGCTGGAGCGTTGCTATCCAAAACTGTTGTCATATCGTTTGGAGAAATATCGTACGATGGCACATGTGAACATCCCGGCCGAAAAATTATATAATACCAGCGGACAAGAAACGCTAGATGTCATAAAACCGTATTTAGAAAAATAATTATCATGTGGGACAAAATCTGCCTAGTGGCGGGTAGGGGAATTTTTTATAATGATTTCCATAAATAATCAGCTTGAAAGCTGGTTTTTAGTTGATTATTATGATTTGACTTTAATTTTATTATGTGATATAATGGAGGTATTGTTAATTTGACAACTAGGTACTCGGTTCGCCCTTAAATGGGCATGGAGGGAGTATGTGGCAGATTCTCGGGATTGATCCGAAAAAGTTCAAGGGCCACTGGGACACCCAGCCGTGGGCGCTTCGATCAGCTCTCGTCACTGGCGTGAGTTTCATCTTCTCTGTGCTTGTCGTCTTCTTCGTGATCATCGCCGTGGAAATCATCAGCGCAGCTGTTCCCTTCTGACAGGAGGAACGATATGGGGATAAGAGTACCGGAGATTTCATGGGGCTGGCTCACGGTTATCGCGATCGTGGCACTATACCTGCCCCACCAGGACACTGCCCTCGCAAACACTATCCGTCGTCAAGACGTAGCAATCCAGCATTTTCTGGATTTCGCCGGTCTCGTAGACGCGGTAGGTGTCCATATCAGAACTTGCTGTCCCCGTCACGAACTCCCAGAAGCCGCCGTTCCGAATTGAGACCTGCTTGAATGAAGCCCTTTCGCCAGCCGGGGCTTTGTATTCCAGGTACACCACCCGTTCCCCGGCGAACGAAACCCGCGCATGACTTCGGCCATTTCCCCACATTGTGATATTGGGGATGCCGTCCCGAGAATGCGTCTGCTGGTCGAGAAGATACGTTTGGTACCCTGACACCGCGAACAGTGTATTGCTGGAGAAATCACCATCGAATCTCTCCGCGGTTTTGTCCCCGAACAGCACCTGAAGTTTATGGTGATGGGCCGGGCAGCGTTGAGCGGCCAAGGGCCGCTCAACGCACGCTCTCAGGCGGTAGCACAAGTGCTACCGCCTCTTTTGTTTCAATAAATATCAGATTTTCGTCAAATTGAGTTTTATAACAAAATTAAGTAGAGTACTTGTATGGAAGATAATGTCTCTAAAATAAAGGACCGGCTGGATGTGGTAGAGGTGTTGAGCGGGTATATGAAGCTCCAGAAAGCGGGCATTAATTACAAAGGCAAGTGTCCTTTTCATAATGAAAAGACGCCGTCATTTTTCGTTTCGCCTGAACGACAGATTTGGCATTGTTTCGGCTGCGCCAAAGGCGGAGATATGTTTGAGTTCGTGAAAGAAATCGAGAGTGTGGAATTTCCGGAAGCTTTGAAAATCCTGGCGGCCAAAGCGGGGATTGAGCTGGAACAATTCCAGCCCCGGTCGGGCGAAAGCGTGGATGCCAAACAAAAGCTGTATGAAATTTGCGAACTGGCGACCAAGTTTTTTGAGAAACAATTCCAATCATCATCAGGGCAAGAAGCGCTAGCTTATTTGCGTGAGCGCGGATTAACCGATGCCACTATCGCCGAGTTTCGCCTCGGCTGGGCGCCAAACGATTGGGAATCGCTTTCCAGTTATTTAAAAACTCGGGGCTATCAGGAAAAAGAAATTATTGATGCCGGTCTGGCGGTGAAACGTTCGGCTGAAAGTGGGCGGGAAGGCGTCTATGACCGTTTTCGCTCGCGGATAGTTTTCCCGATTTTTGAGGTTTCGGGTCAGGTCGTCGGGTTCACAGCCAGAGTTTTTGAACCGTCAAGCGCCAAGAGTGGACAACCAGGGCTTGCCAAAACAGGGGAAACTATGGCAAAATACATAAACACCCCACAGACGCTGATATACGACAAAAGCCGGGTTTTATACGGCCTATCAAAGGCTAAGCTAGAAATTAAGAAATCGGACCGATGTATCCTGGTCGAGGGCAATATGGACGCCCTCATGTCATTCCAGGCTGGCGTGCGCAATGTCGTCGCCTCATCCGGCACCGCCCTTACACCCACCCATCTACGGCTTTTACAGCGTTATACAAAAAACCTGGGGTTTTGTTTCGATACGGATCAGGCCGGAGCCATGGCTACTCGCCGTGGCATCGGTTTGGCATTAGCTCAACAATTTAATATTAGTATTCTCGAGATTAAAGATCCCGAGTGCAAAGACCCAGCAGATTACGTTAAAAAATACGGACCTCAATGGTCTGAGGTCGCTACCGGCGCTAAGCCGGTCATCGACTACTATTTTGACCGCGCCCGTTCTTCCTACAATCCGACCTCGGCCGAAAGCAAGAAGCAAATCATTTCTGCTGTCGCGCCGTTCATCAAACGGCTGACAGCCAATGTGGAAAAAGCCCATTGGGTGGCCCAGCTGTCTTCGTTGTTGCGCGTGCCCGAATCGGCCGTCAGCGCCGATATCGCCACATTCAAGGATGATTTAGATTCTTACACACGCGAGGATTCAGCGCCGGAAACAACTGTGCCTATTCAAACGGTTGTGTCTCGCGAAGAGCCGGACGTGATTAACGAAATGATCCTTTCGCTCGTCTTGAAAGCGCCGATGCTTCTGCGAGACGAGATTATGGCTATCCCGGATTGTCTGATTGGCGAGAGATTGGCGAACATTGTTCATCAAGTGGTAGAATCCGAACCCTTCGAATTTAAGACGTTTGTGGCCCGGTTTACCGGCGAGGAAGCTCTTCAACTTGAATTCGCCCATCTTCGTTCCCAGGAATTGTGGCAAGGATTTGACGATGAAACATTAAAGACGGAATTCTGTAATATCATAAATTCGGCCCAACGACGGGCCATTAACGCCAAACTCACCAATCTCCAGTTTGACGTGAAGGAAGCCGAAGCCTGCAAGGACCGGGAACGATTAACCCGGTTGGCCAGTGATTTTAACGAACTAGCCCGACAATTAATTCTCACTCATCATATATATGGTCCAAAAGAAAAAACCCAAGAAACCGTTAAAGAAGAAATCGTCTCCGAAATCAAAACGGAAACCGAAAACCAAACCGGCCAAGAAAATAGTCTCTAAATCTCGATCTAGAAAATCAGCCTCCATTACGCCTAAGGTTAATAAGAACGCTATCAGCGAGAGTTCTATTTCGGCTTTGATAGAAAAAGGCCGGCATCGCGGTTTCATTACTCAAGTGGAAGTGCTCAATGCTTTCCCAAATATTGAAAAAGACATCAACGGCCTGGAAGCTTTATACGAGCGTTTGGAAGCTTCAAATATCAATATCATTGAATCGGGTCGGGTTTTCGAAGACGGCAAGAATAAAGAATACGACGAAAAGAAAAAGATTCAGGACGAGTTCGGCGAATCAACCTCCGATTCGGTGCAGATGTATCTTAAAGAAATCGGCCAGTATCCGCTGTTGAACGGCGAAGAAGAAGTCGAGTTGGCCAAGCGTATTCTCAAAGGCGACGAATCGGCGCGTCAAAAACTGGCGCTTTCGAACCTTAGACTGGTAGTTTCCATTGCCAAGAAATACGTCGGCCGTTCGGCAAACTTGTCTTTGCTCGATCTAATTCAAGAGGGGAATATCGGTTTGTTTAAAGCCGTGGAAAAATTTGATTTCACGCGCGGATTTAAATTCTCCACTTATGCCACGTGGTGGATTCGTCAAGCCATTACCCGCGCTCTGGCCGACCAAGGCCGAACGATTCGTATCCCGGTCCACATGGTGGAAACGATTAATAAATATCAGCAGGTCGTGCGCCGGTTGGTTCAAGATTTAGGCCGGGAACCGATGCCTGAAGAAGTGGCGTCGGAAATGGGTGTGGAAGTCGAAAAGATCAGGCACATCATGAAAATCTCACAGGAAACCATTTCGCTGGAAGCGCCAGTCGGGGACAATGAGGAAGACGGCGACAGTTCCCTTCAGAACTTTATTCCCGATGACGATACTATTTCGCCGTCAACTTCGGCTGCCCGCAAAATATTAAAAGGTTACATCAATGAAATTATCGGCGACCTGACGCCCCGCGAACAAAAGATTCTGGATATGCGGTTTGGCCTGACTGATGGCGTGACTCATACCTTGGAAGAAGTGGGCAAGGTCTTTGCCGTGACTCGCGAACGTATCCGTCAGATTGAAGCCAAAGCGCTTGATAAAATCCGTGGCCATCACAAACTCGGTAAATTGAAAGGTTATGAATAATCAAATCGCCCCTTCGGGGGCGATTTGATTATCGGTAAAAGCTTAATAAAAACTTAGCGTTTTCTGTGCTATAGTATAGGCATGCAATTTTGGCTTAGTACAATCGTTATCTTTTTTGTTCAAGAAACCGCCTTTATTACTTCCCGGATAGTTGTTTTGTATGGCCAAGGCGTTAATCCGTGGCTGCTGCACTTCTTATTTATTTTTGCAACGACATGCGACATTTTTATTGGTTTTGCCATAGGCCAATATCTCCACAAGCGATTTCTCCACGGTTCTAGATTTGAGCTCTGGGTAAAAAAAGAAGCTAAGTTTCTAAAACAACACCACTGGGGGTACTTGCTGACACTTTCGGGGGTAGTTAATTTCCCTTATGTAAATGCTATTCTCGGTTCATGGATGGATTTGCCGTTCTGGCGGGTCTTTGTTGCGACCCTAATCGGCGATTCTGTTTCTTATGCGTTGTATTGGGGATTTGCTCTGGGAATAGTGCATTTGTCCATAAATATATATCTTGGAATCGCTATAGCGCTTACTGCCTTGTTATTTCTAATGGCTCTTTTGAGAAAATATATCTTCAGGGCCAGATTTCAATAAAAACCCCATTGCTTGAAAAAAACAGAAAGTACCCTACACTATTACTATGCCGCAAGAATTCAAGAAGAAAAAATCATTGTTGTTAATACGCAATCTGATTGTAACGGAGGTCATATTCTATGGATTGTTTATGATTTTGGCGCTTTCTGCTGATTGGGCCCAGTTGTATCAAATGCATTTTGCCTTTTCCAGCTACATCTCGTTCACAGTCCTTGAATTTGTGGGGTTGGGTATCTTTCAGATTGTTCTGATTGCGGTCGTGGCCACGAGGTCTGTTTTTGAGGAACAAGATATAAAGGAGATTTTAAATTCAAATGAACATGAAAAACTTGAATTCAAAACGACTTTGCGCTGGGATGTAAACCGGGAACGGGTTAATAAGGACCTTGAACAGGGGGTCATGAAAACGATAACCGCTTTTTTGAATTCTGCCGGCGGGACGCTGGTTATAGGCGTGGATGATCAGCGCCAGGTTTATGGCCTAGAAGCAGATATGACGTCTTTGGCGAAACAGAATCATGACGGTTTTGAGAACCATTTTAATAATTTATTCAGTTCGATGATTGGGCCAGAATTTCGTCAACGAGTTAAACTCTCTTTCCATTATATCGGCGACAAAAGTGTGGGTCTGGTCAGTGTGGAACCGGCTCACCGGCCAGCCTATTTAAAAACAGAAAAAGGCGAGGATTTCTTTATCCGTACCGGCAATGCCACCACCCCGCTCAAAGTCAGCCAAGTTGACCCGTATATTTCCTCTCAGTGGCGCCGGTAAGCCCATTGTTTTTACTCCAGTAAACGGTATAATGAGTATAACTAAAGTATTAATAAATATTCATATGAAAAAAATGAAATGTTCGGATATGGGCGGACCGTGCGAAATGGAAATGACGGCTGATTCATGGGATGCCATGAAAGCGGAAGGAACGAAGCATCTTCAAGCTGTTCACCCGGAAATGGCGGAAGGTATGAAGAATCAGGCTCCGGAGGCGATGGCTAAGTGGGATGCAGATAGCAAGGCTAAGTTTGATGCTTCGCCGGACGCTCAATAAATCAAATTAAAAGAGACCGCTAGAAGCGGTCTCTTTTAATTTATTAAATCTACTTTACCGCATAACGGTTCCAGATAACACCTAATAACCAACCGAAAACATAGCCGATAACACCGGTGACGACAACCAAAAGTACGGCGTTCACTAGGCTAAATCCGGCAATAGTAATGAACGGCACAATCATGTGGAGATTTAAAATAGTGTCCATCATTGATTGGGCAACTCCAAGAAAAACTAAAACTGACCAAATGGCGTGGAACAATGCCAAGAAAATGCCTAACGCTAAACCGAGCGAGTGCGGGTGAATACGATTCAAATAAAATCACCTCCCATAGCCCTAGTATACTCTGTTTGAAAAAAGAGCAAATCGTGATAAAGTATGAGGGTTAGCAACAATTCCGCGGTAGCTCAATGGTAGAGCGGCGCCCTGTAAACGATAACTTGCAGCTCTCTGGCGAAAGCTAGGGATGAACTTTTCGGGATATCGGTGAAGCCCAAACGTAAAAACGCGGGTAATACCGAGGGAACCCCGCCTTGGCGGGGGCACCGTAGAGACTAGATACCGAAACACCTGTGGCGAAAGCTATGGTGAAGATATAGTCCATGCCATAACGAAAGCTATGGATTAGTGTAAGGCGATGGTTCCAGGTTCGAGTCCTGGCCGCGGAGCAGAGAAATATTCGCCAGTCAGGCGGTTTTTTGGTAGAATAGAAACATATGAAAATAGATCTTATGCCCAAAACCCGTTTAGGTAAATGGTCTGTGTGGTTGAACGCTTTTTTCTTGATAGTAATTGCTGTCTCTATTGTCCTGGTCAATGTGCTTGGCCTGCTCTCTTATGGTGACCATTGGTGGGACGTAACTGTTCCAATTTTAGCCCTCATAACTATCACTGCTTTTATTTTAGGGATAATAGCCATAATAAAAAAAGAACGTTCTGCTCTTGTTTATATATCAGTCGCTATAGGTCTGCTGGCTATTCTTTTTATTCCTTTGCATAGTTTATTTATAAATGATTAATATTGTCAATTAATTTGTTCTGACTGTGGTTGTACGGATAGGTTCTGACATCAATGCGTCAAGGGAGCCAAATTATTCCCTATGGTTATAGATATTGAACTGACTTTGAACAGATTCAGATTTGGCAGAATCTCTGAAAATAAATTTCAATTTCTTTGCTTCAGATTTTCTAAATGGAATATTCCGAACAAATACTCGATTTCGTTTGAGATAAATTGGCGGGTTACAAAATAGTTTCTAACGTCGTTCACTAGGTGGAGCAAACATACCTATTGTTTCTCTTTGTAATCTACCCTTACCGTAAGACCGGTTTTAATACCAGATAGTGCTGGTAATAGATGGTTTAGGACTTGTTCGGCAGTCATTCGAAAGACATTGCCACGGGCGGATACTTTTGCCCATCCTTTTTTGTCACGATAATAGCGTTCAGTGAAGTTTTTAGTGTTAATCAAAATTGTATAACTATCATTAGATAACTTCATGTAGTTTAATTATAACATGTAGGTTCTGGTATCCGCCTTGGCTTAGCGAGACAGGTCAATGTGTGGCCGCGGAGAAAATTAAGGGTTCACCACATAGGGCGGGAGTCCGTTCAATTCCTCGGCGGGAATAATGGCAACATCTTTCCAGTGATAGCCATGAGCTATAAAGTCAGCTTCGGTAGGAATGGGTATGCGCAGACCATCCTCGGTCAACAGGTACACCATCGGGGAGTCCTCAGCTCGCGCGAGAGAAGCATCATATATCTCCACATACGCACCAACATTGGTCCACGCGAACATTTCTTCGGCCAGCGCGTGAGGCAGTCGGATGCAGCCATGAGAATACTTGGTGTCAATCGGCACGCCGGCCATTGTGAGCGGAATGTCGTGGAGGTAGTAACCCTTATTGGAAAAACGCAGACTCAAAGGCATGATGATGTTCCCGCCGGAGAAGTGCCGCTTGTCCTTGGATAAGATTCTAAATTTGCCTGTGGGTGTGGCCGTTCCGTCGTTGGGATTACCGGTTGCGGCGATTCTGGACAACTTGTAAAGCATGCCAGACTGATACAGAGCAATAGAGTGGTTATGCAGATTTACCCGGATGAGCTGATTCTCTTCTCCGCCCCAGAAATTCAACATCAGACCCGAGAGATATCCATTCCATGAAACGTCCTGTGTCACAAAATACCCTGAGAACAAAGAAACAACTACTAGCGACACAATTCCTAAAGTCCATTTTAAAGAGGTTCTCATACGCATATCCTTATAGTGATTAATTTAGTTTTCGTTTAACATCTATATAATAGTATACATCACTGTCGGTTCATTCCCATATCATTGTACTACCCATCCAAGAAGACGAACTTGTTGCTATTTAATCGGCCAGCAGGAAGCCTGCTTCGGCCGGTTTTCTGTTTTTAATAATCCAAAATCTATGATAAGATTGAGGTATAATAATTAAAAAACAACAGGATGACAATGATAAAACGACATGGCGCGATAGGCAGTATGATGACCAGGAGAACCCATTCACAC
>CAILAO010000970.1 GCA_903832105.1 uncultured Pseudomonadota bacterium
AAACGCCATCGCTTCCCAGCATCATGGTTATATCGGTATGTTCAGGAAGATCGAATGTGCTCTCTTCAAGTTCGACTTCCGGAGATAAACCGACCACAGAGCCTTTGGCCATTATAGGTTTAATATTGGTCTTCACACCATCCTCGGTTTTCTCTTCGAGAACAACAAAAAGCGGAATGTGACCAGCGCTCCAATAGACAAGAGACTTCTTCTTAATCACGGCTATACCTAGGGTCATGGAATGTTTTTTTTGCTCGCCAAGTCTCACTAAAGAGCGATTGACGCGTAGCAGCCAGTTTCTTGCGTCAAACACATCTTGGCCCAATGTGTCTGCCCAAAGCGACTGTACTGCGTGAACTACCAGAGCAGCTTGCAAACCCTTACCTGTTGCATCCGCTACAATAACGACAATATCCCCGTCCGGCATCTCGCGAACGGCCATCCAATCGCCTGCGACTTGATGATGCTTTATTTGATGACAGACGACCTGAAGATTTCCGGCATAAGAATGAGCTGGTGGCGGAGTGAGTGAATCCTGAATTTCCCTTGCCAAATCAAGATCACGTTCCATTCGCTGTCTCAGGATTTTCTCTTGTTGATATTGGCGCTCAATAAGAGAAAGCGTATAGAGCAAGACACCTCCGACAAAAATGGGCATAAAAAGATAGACAAGTTGCACAAAAACTGTGAAGTCTTTTCCTATCGAAGCTAGGAGAATTTCTAGTAAAAGAAGAGACGAAAAAACCGATGTAAACGTTAAAAAGACAATATTAACGCTGCGGCGAGAGCGTTCGAGAGAGACTGCTTTGAGATTCCTAATTCCAAAAATGATGATCAAAAAAGCAGACAAAACACTTGAAGCACGATTGAACTCCAAAACCTGCGAAAGATAGGCATAGGGGTTTGGAAGGAAAACAATCAATGCAATTTCAGCCACGACTGCCATGATGCTAATTGCGATAAGTCGGAGAAGATGCCTTTGAAGTAAGCCGAGAATCTGTGTGCCAAAAACAACAAACGCTAAGCCAGCTCCAAGCTTCAGAGGATTACTTAAAAAATAGGTAAATTCCAGTCCCCAAGGCCAGATATCCGAAAAGAGAAGAAATGCATCGTGAAGAGAGGACGCAACAAAAAAGAAAAAAGCTCCAAGCATCAGGCGTGAATGATTTCCCATGGCCCATCCGAACACTAAAACAAGGCCAAGTGTTAATAGAGGCAGAAGCGTAAGCAGATGACCTACATTCTGAAAGGAAGTTTCGATCCCGAGAATTCTTGAATTAATTGCCGTACCGGAAGCAATAACCATGGGTTGCGCCCCGACAAGACCAAAAAAGGCTTGTGTTGGCGAAGAAACCCAGATATCCATTTCGATCGGATTTTTTCTTAGATCATCGCGGTTGAGAGGAATAATGGGTTTGTCGTTTCCAAAGGAGGATACGCGAAGTTCCCGGTTGATATAAATGGAGGTCTCTTGCCCAAAAATCCAGCCTGCGTGAAGATAGACCACGCCGCTTCCAACAAACGATTTTGGCGGTTCAAATTGACAGCGATAATGAACGTGATAGTACGCCTGCTGGCCGATTTCCCGTGGTAAAAGATCGCGACTGTGTGGAATTTCGACTTTTGTGAGCGGGAGACCACTTAAAAGCTGCTTAGGCATCTCGATGGACGAGCTGCCCACTGCCGCGTAGAAACATTTATCTGCTAAAGGCATGGTTCCTTGGAAAAAGTAGTGCCGCCAGGCGTGTTTTTGATAGGAAAGGATGGAATAGACCAATAGAAAGAGAATAATGAGTAGTCCCGCAAACGTATGACCCAAAAATCGGAATGCCGGTTTTCGCGGTTGAAGCTTTGTATCTTCGTTCTTTATTCCTACTGTGAACAACGACTCTTCCTTGGCTTGGTGGAGCAATATTATAACTGCACGTCAACGCCCAATTCATCTCTATGCTTTTCTAGACCCGCTGTCCCGTTATGCTTGCTGCAAGCGCCCTTTAACGTGCAGAAATGCACCAAAATGCGTCGATATACCCCATTATCTTCAGTGATCTTTTCGTTGAGGTCAATTCCATCGGAGAGGTGATCGATGATCGATTTTGTTACTTCAATTTCGTCTCTAAAAATAAGTGGCAAAGCGGCATACTGCGACGCATCCAGTGCGCTATAAGAAATTAAGTCAAAAAACATCGGTTGAGGATTCGTAAGGGTAATGATGAGGTTAGGTGTGTTATCTCCTTTTGTGTCGAAAGACTGATAGATATCTTCTCCGCCATAGCAAGAGTCCAGCATGACTAGTGTTGGACTTGTGCGATCGTTTCCAAGGGGAAGAGATAACTGGTGTAACCCTTTGATGTCAATGCTGTCGTAAGTAGCGGCCTCCCCGATGACGAGCATACCAGAAGGCGGAATAATGTTCGGAAAATCTGTCTGGAGAGTTTTCGGGGGGGCGAACTGCGCGTTAAATAGAAACCCTTTGCCTGTCCCGGCGGTGCTTCCCGGAGTTGTCCCAGCGGTGCTTCCCGGAGTTGTCCCAGCGGTGCTTCCCGGAGTTGTCCCAGCGGTGCTTCCCGGAGTTGTCCCAGCG